>JAISGW010000131.1 GCA_031262895.1 Tannerella sp.
TTGAACATCTTGATAGGCTCCGGCTTCTGACTGATGCCTATGCACCGGAAGACGTACTGGTTTTGCGTGTCATGGATGGCCAGTATCAGTCCGGGCAGGCCGCCGAACATCCAGGGGCCGTCCTTCAACGGTATGGCCGTCGTGAACCAGGCCACATAATCCCGCCCCCGATAGCTGCAGGTCGCCTCCGTGCAGTCGTAGCCCAGTATCTTCTTCGTGGCTGCGCCGATTTTCCAGTCTTGCTGCGGCACAGGCTCGGCGTAACGGAAGGCAGGTAAAGCCCCACCTATGATGGGTAAGTAAGTTGTCGTCATCCGCCCGCTTGGGTATCCCTTGAATACTTCTACCGGCGGAACGGGAGCTTTTAAGGAAGAGAGCACGCCGGCTCCCGCTTTGAGTTGCGCAGCATCCAAGGAATCGTTTGCATAAACAGTCTCGCTGTAGGTCTTAGAGATGTGTTTGCCGATTTGCAGGACGCAAACATCGGGAACAGGCGTCTTCATCACCTTGAGGCTCGGGTCTTCCACGCACTTGAGCGAATAGGAAACCTCGTATTCGGCCGTATCCAGCACTTCATACTTGCTGATGTCCGTATTAAACATGGAAGGCATTACGGGAATCATTTGTTGCGAAAAGGCCGCCGCCGGCAAGACGCAGAGGACGGCCGCGCATGCAATGCTTTTCATTTCACAGAGGCAAGGAATCAATTGTTTCATTTCTTTTTCTTTAATAGTCAGTAATATGTACGGTGTCTTTCGGAAGGGAAGGTCGCCATCTTTGTTCTTTTACGCCTTCAAAATTATTTTTCATTTTTTATGCAGACAAATAATTTAACACATATTTTTCCGCTCACGCGGAAAATAGAAATTAGGGATTAGGGAGCAGGGGATAGGATTTAGTTCATTGGGCGCAAGCAAGTACATAGTTTTTTTCTGTTTCGTCACCAGCCGTAAACAGGTGTTTCACAGCGTGATGACGGTGACAATGGCTTTCGTCACCGACCTGTTCCGGGCAGCCTTGGCTGCCGTCCTTCCCAGTCGCAAAAAAGCTGGGAGTTTGCGCGAAAACATGGAACTTTTAGCGACCAAAAGTTCCATGTTTTTTCAAAAAAGCTGGACTTATTTTTTAGGATTTAGCAGTTAGGAGGAAAGGAAGCAGCAGCATGCTGAATACTATCCCGCTAAATATTGCCGCCAAGGCGTTAAATCACGGGCGAAAGACGTTGAATTTTCGTCGCGAGACGTTGAATTTTCGCCACGGGACGTTGTCTTGCCGCCGGCCCTTTCAATCATCGGTAGCTGCTCGTACCGGATATCTGGAACAAATGCGGTGACGAAAGCCTCTGTCATACCTAAACAATTGAATATGAATACGTATGACGAAGTGATACAATTTAACTAAAAGCTTTTCCGAGCGCTCGGAAGTCGTTTCGACAAGCTCAACGACCTGTTTTTTCCACCTTCCACTTTCCCAAGGTTCGGGTGGCGCTGCTAAAACAAGCGCCAATCTTGACCACCGGCCGGCCATCGGACTGGTAGGGGATGGCGTATTGCTTGCTGTCGATTTGCGCGAGGGCTTCTTCCGGTGTGCCATCAAGCTTAAACTCGAAGACATAAATGGCCGCCTCCGTCTTCATCACCAAGTCGGCCCTACCGATGGCGCTCTTGACCTCCGTTTCCACATAAACGCCCATCAAGCGGCAAAGGAGGTAGAATATCGTCTGGTAATCCCGTTCCGTCTTGTTGCTTAAATCGTTGGGGATAGCAGCGAAAAATGCCTGCATACGCAGCAGGCATTCCTCCATGTCGCCTGCTTGCAAGGCCTTGATGAAAAAGAAAATGAAACTGTTCCCTTCACGCATGGGACGACTCATATAGGAAGGGAGCAGGGACTCCATAAAGCCCATCCGCACTTCCTCGTTAGGATAGCCCAAGGTGTAAACATCCATCTGCTTGTTATAGCCTTTGATGGTCAGATAGCCGCCTTGGTAAAGCACGGGAATGGCATCGTCTATTGCATCCGTGGCACGGTCGAAGTCGCCCGCCTTGGCCAGCGTGCCTTCCAGCTCCTTGAGGTCGAATTTCTGCTCCCGCAGCAGTTCGACGAGGAAGGTGGGCGTACCGGTGGAATACCAATAGTTCTCGTATTGATAGGAAGACAACACATTAATCAGGCTGAAGGGATTGTAGACGTCTTCGCTGAGGGGCGCGAAATGATAGCCGTCATATTTTCTTTTGAGATGCTTGCAAGCCTCCTCGTAAGTTTCGCCGTTAGCCTCGGCCAAAGCCCGGATGTCGGGCTGGAGCTGGGAGAGCATTTCTTTTTCGGTAATACCGCAAAGGCTGCCGTAGGTATTGAGCATACTGATGTTTTGCAGGTTGTTCAGTTCGCTGAAGATGCTCAACTGGCTAAACTTGGTGATGCCCGTCAGGAAAAGGAAGCGAAGGTATTTGCCGCAATCCTTGAGCGGACTGAAAAAGCCGCGCATCAGGTCGCGCAATTTCGTTTGTAATTCAGGCTTTGCCGAAGCATCCAGTAAGGGCGAATCGTATTCGTCTATGAGGACGACCACAGGCTTTCCTGTCTGTTCATAAGCCCGTTGGATGACCTGCAAGAAACGCCCGCCATAATCCTCCTCTTTCAGGCTCGTATGACAAGCGTAAATGCCTTCCCATTCCCGCAACTGTTGGTCAAAAAGCCAATGCAAGTCTCTTAATTCATTGTAACGCCGCAATGCAAAAGACATGAGCAGCACAGGGTATGAGGTCCACGTCGTTTCCAATTTTTCCATAGCCAAACCCTCAAAGAGTTCCTTCTTCCCTTCGAAATAAGCCTGCAAGGTGGAGACCAGCAAGCTCTTTCCGAAACGTCGCGGACGACTAAGAAAATAGCTGTTGTTGGTATTGGCCATTTGGTAAATCAAAGCTGTCTTATCCACATAAACATTGTCCTGCTTTCGCATTTTCTCGAAATTCTGTACGCCGATGGGGAATATCCGCCGCTTTGCTGTCGCTGACATTTTCATTTTCCTTTCTACTTAGGATGCAAAGATACGGACTCTTCCTTTTCATAATGCCTGCGCAAACACAGGGAAGGATAAAAAGGAAGTTCATTTGAACGATTATTCAAATGTTCATATATTTGCGGCCGATTTCAAATAGGAATATATGAAAGAGACTTACAATCAAGCGCCACAGTGCGAAGTAGAGTTCATCCACAAAGACGTGGTGGAACGCGTGGGCAAACGCCTGCCCCAAGACGCCGACTTCCTGCTGTTATCCAACCTCTATAAGATGTTCGCCGACCCGACACGGGTACGCATCCTCTGGGCTTTGGCCTGCGAGACCCTCTGCGTCTGCGACCTGGCCGCCTTGCTCAAGATGACGACCTCGGCCATCTCGCACCAGTTGAAATTGCTGCGTATGGCCAATTTGGTTTCCTTTGAAAAGCAGGGGAAGGTGGTCTACTATTCCCTGGCAGACGAGCACGTGAAAGAAATATTTGAAAAAGGGATAGAACATGTGCACGAATAAGACAGACAAGCTATACCAGCTCACCCGCCTGCTTATCGGCGCCGGATTATTCGCGGGCGCCCTGTGGATGAGCCGCGTCCCGGCCTCCCAACGCATCCTGTTCCTGCTGGCCTACGTGGCCTTAGGCTACGACGTACTCTGGAAATCCCTACATAACATCCGCCACGGGCAAGTGTTCGACGAGAACTTCCTGATGAGCGTGGCCACCATCGGCGCCTTCGCCCTCGGCGAGTGGGCCGAAGCCGTAGCCGTGATGCTCTTCTATCAGATTGGGGAATATCTGCAGGAAAAGGCCGTCGACGGTTCGCGCCGTTCCATCGCCGCGCTGATGGACATTCGGCCGGATTACGCCAACAGGAAGACGCCGTTCGGACTGGAACGGGTCAGTCCCGAAACGATAGGCGTAGGCGAGTTGATTTGCGTGAAGCCGGGAGAGAAGGTGCCCTTGGACGGCCGCGTGATGGACGGCGAGGCCCTGCTTGACGCCAAGGCCTTGACGGGCGAATCCCTGCCGCGGAAGGCGGGCCGGGGCGACGAAGTGCTCTCGGGCTGCATCAACATGGACGGCCTGCTGACCTTGCAGGTAAGCAAGCCCTTCGGCGAATCGACCGTCGCCAAAATCCTCCGCCTGACGGAAAGCGCTTCGGCCAGAAAAGCCCCTACCGAAAATTTCATCACCACCTTCTCTCGTTATTATACGCCTGCCGTGGTGGGCTTAGCACTGCTTGTGGCCTGCCTGCCGCCCCTGTTATTCGGCGGCGTATGGGCCGACTGGATACAACGCGGCCTTATCTTCCTCGTCGTGTCCTGCCCCTGCGCGTTAGTCATCTCCATCCCCTTGGGTTTCTTCGGGGGAATCGGCGCGGCATCCAAACGGGGCATCCTCGTCAAAGGAGGCAATTACCTCGAAGCCTTAGCCAAGATAGACGTCGCCGTATTCGATAAGACCGGCACCCTGACCAAAGGCGTCTTCAAGCTGACGCGGCTTCGCCCCGCCGCCGGTTTCACGGAAGCGCAGCTCTTGGAAACGGCAGCCCTTGCCGAGGCATACTCCAACCATCCTATCGCGGCCTCTATCCGCGAAGCTTACGGGAAAGACATTGACAAGGACGCCTTGAAAGGCTACCATGAAATGGGTGGACGCGGCCTCAGCGTGGAAGCGGGGGGGCATAGGCTCCTGGCAGGCAACGCCCGCCTGATGCAGGAACAAGGCATTGCCTTCGAAGAATGGAACGAAGTCGGCACGAAGGTTTACGTCGCCACAGACGGAAAATATGCCGGTTGCCTCCTCATCTCCGACGAGCTGAAACCGGACAGCCGGAAAGCCATCCGGGATTTGAAGCGTATGGGTGTCCGCCGCACGGTCATGCTTACGGGCGATGACCCGCAGATAGCGGCGGCTGTCGGCCGGGATTTGGGCGTAGACGAGGTCTACGGCGGCCTGCTCCCCGACGGGAAAGTGGAGAAGATGGAGAAACTGCACGCCGCAAGGCGAGGCAGTGTGGCCTTCGTGGGCGACGGCATCAACGACGCGCCCGTGCTGGCCCGAGCCGACGTGGGCATCGCCATGGGCGCCCTGGGTTCCGACGCCGCCATTGAAGCGGCCGACGTGGTACTAATGACGGACGAGCCGCATAAGATAGCCCAAGCCATGCGCATCGCCCGCTCCACCAAGCGCATCGTCTGGCAAAATATCCTCTTCGCCTTAGCCGTGAAAGCGCTCGTCCTGTTGTTGGCGGCCTTCGGCATGGCCACCCTTTGGGAAGCTGTCTTCGCCGACGTAGGCGTCGCCCTTTTGGCCGTCTTGAATGCCTTGCGGATACTGAAGCGCAAAGCATAGTCGAGGATTGACTTACTTGGCTGCAGGCTTCCGCAAGGCCTGTAGTTCTTTCCGCAGGGCTTCTATGGTCTTGTCCTTTTCTTCGATTACAATGTTTTTCCGTTCGTTAGCCTTCTCCTGTTCGGCAAGCGCCTTGCTTTTCTCAGCGAGAGCTTCGTCCTTTTCAGCCAAGGCTCTCTTCTGCTTGCCGATGAGTTCCACGGAATCACGCAGGTCGTTAAGGTAGAAGTCCTCATCGGTCATTATCTTTCGCACCTGATTCGTTTCGCCCGCCTTGCGCAGGCAGCGCAGCAGGTAAGCGTAACCCTCCGGCATTCCCGGCGTGTCGTCCTCTTCCACGTCGAGAAAATGCTTGTCGCCTACAAACTTCTGGCTTTGGTCGAAGATGGAGAGTAGCTTCTCCAAATCGTTCCGCCTACGCTCCTTTAACTGGTTGATTTGGATAATCCAGGAGCGGTGGTGCAGGCTTTCGGCAAACTCGTTCCGAAACGATTCGCCCGTAGTCACGTCGGTAGCTTTGCCGTCGTAACGGATGACCGGACAACCCTTCGCTCCCACGTCGTAACCGAGAATGAAGATAAAATACAGGTCGCGCCCTTGCTTCTCTCCTTTCTCGTCCGTATACGTGTTGCCGTCTTCCTGGTATTGCATGCCGATGTAGTTGCGGAAGCGAAGAATGTCGGAGGGTAGCTTGGCCTTTTGCAATTCTATCTCCACCGATTTGAGGCGGCCGTCGGCGGTCTTTATCTGGGCGGAGAAGTCGTAACGGGCAACCGTCATGGCAATGGCTCCGGCCAGCTCCTTGCCGGGGATGTTGCGGGGTATGGGGCGCTCTTGGGCGGAGAAGTCAAGCGTCTCTATCTTCTCGCCTATGATGGCGGAGATAAGTACTTTGGCTGCACGTTTGTCAGCCATCAGGTAGCGAAATGCCACGTCGTAAATGGGGTTGGCTATGTGCATCGTTTTCTTGTTTTATATATTTTGCCGCAAAAATAAGGAAATGCCTTCCTCTTACAAAAAGCGGATACGGAAACGGGTGAGGCCGTCATCGCCCGTAGCCAGTGAAAAGCCGCAATGGTGTTTGAGCAGCACCTCACGAATAAAAATGAGTCCCACGCCTTGTCCCTCCGGTTTGGTGGAGAAGAAGGGCGTGAAGAGTTTGGCCTGTATGTCGGGTGGGATGCCGGCACCGTTGTCGGCCACTTCCAAGGCAGCCGGGGCGCCTGAAGTGGCTACATACACGTCGCCTCCTTCCTGCCCGATGGCTTCGACTGCATTCTTAAAGATATTGATTAAGGCATGGTCGAAAAGCTCGCTGTCAATGCCTGCATAGACGGGCGTCCCGTTCAAATCCTTATGCAGGCGGATGCCTTTTTTGCGAAAGGCCGACTCCATGAAGCGCAGACAGTCGTCCACACGGAGGTTCAGGTCTTGCCGTTCCGGGCGGGCCTCGGGGATGCGCACCACGTCGGCGAAGTTCTTGATGAAACGGTTCATGCGGTAGCAACGTTCGATGAGTACGCGGAAGACATCCGAGAGTTCCTCGTCGGCCGACAAGTCGGCGGGAAAAGCCTGCTCCACCGTTTCCAAAGTCGAAGTAATACCGGCCGTCGTGTTGTTCACCTCGTGGGCTATCATGCGGATGACTTTCTCGTAGGCCTTGCGTTCGGCCTGCATCACCTCTTCGGTGAGCAATTCTATCAGATAAAAGGAACGTGGCATGCCCTGGTTGACGAAGGTGGCATGCGTACATTTATAGACATTCGCGTCGCTGAGGCGGAAGACCTGCGAGCTGTAGGGCGGCAGGGCGAGGAGGTCGGCGGCCAGCGGCGAGGCGAGTTCACCGAGCCGTCGGCCGTTGAGGGCCGTTTCCGAGGCGGCACCCAGCATCTGCAGGCCGGCCCGGTTGACGGAAGAGATACGTTCGTCGAGGTCAAGCATCAGCACGCCCAAGGGGGAGGCGTTCACCAACAGGTCAAGTATCTGGTTCTGTTCGCGCACGTGCAGGCGCTCCTCCTTGAGCTGTTCCATCATCTTATTGAAAACCTCAACGATGCGGTCGGCATCGGCCTGGCCTACGCGGCCGAGGCGCGAGGCAAAATCCTGCTCCTTCAGCAAATCCATGCCGTCGGCAATGACCTGCATGGGCTTGACTAACTTACGGTAGAACAGCCAGATGAACAGGGCGGCCAGCAAAAGCAAGGCCTCCACGCCGTATAGCACATAAGCGGGAAACTGCCGGAAGGCGAACCAGGCCACCAAGCCGAAGACGAAAACCAAGAAGAAGCCCCAGCACAGGAATAAGACTTTTATCCGCATAAGACCATGATTATCGCGGCAACTGTATGTCGTATTTCTCGAGGCGGCGGTAAAGGGCGGCGCGACTAATGCCCAAAGCCTTGGCCACCTTGGAAAGATTGCCGCCCTGCTTGTCTAAGGCAGCCAGTATGCTCCGCTTTTCCATGTCCTCCAAAGTAGCGCCGGCCGTCGGCGAAGACGAGGCGGCAGGCTCCGGCCGTCCGACGGCCTGTTGGCGGAGGTCGGAAGCCCCGATGAGTCGCTTGCCGGTCAAGAGCAGGCTGCGCTCGACCCAATTCTTCAGCTCGCGGATATTGCCGGGGAAGGGTTGCCTGACAAGGAACTCGCAGGCGTCGGCCGAGAAATCCGCCTCGGGGAGCTTGTTCTTGCGGGCAAACTCGCGGGCGAAGTGGCGGGCCAGCAAGGGGATGTCGTCGCCCCGCTCACGCAGGGGCGGCAGATGGATGGTGACTAAGTTGATGCGCCAGAAGAGGTCTTCGCGGAAAGTATGCCCGGCTACCATGCCTTGCAAGTCGGCGTTCGTGGCGGAGATGACGCGCACGTCCACCTTGTGCGGGCGGCTGTCGCCCAGCGGCTCGAAGGTCTGGTCCTGCAAGACGCGCAGCAGCTTCACCTGGCAGGCCAGGTCGAGGTCGCCGATTTCGTCGAGGAAGATGCTGCCCTTGTCGGCCATCTCGAAACGCCCCTTGCGGTCGGCGGTGGCATCGGTGAAGGCGCCCCTCTTATGGCCGAACATCTCGCTTTCGAAGAGGCTTTGCGTGAGGCCGCCGAGGTTCACCTTCACGAAAGGGGCGGCGGCGCGGGGACTGTTGGCGTGGATGGCCTCGGCAATCAGTTCCTTTCCCGTACCGCTTTCGCCGGTGATGAGGGCGGAAGCCTGCGTGGGGGCGATATGCTCCACGATGTCGAGTGCCTTCCGCAGGGCGGGACTGTTGCCGATGATGCGGTCGAAGCGCATCGGGGAAGCGTCGGGGCACAAGGGCTTGCTCAGGTCGAGCGCCGTACGTACCGACTTGAGGAGCATCAGGTTGCTCCAAGGCTTGGTGATGAAGTCGAAGGCGCCCGCCCGCATGCCCTCCACGGCCAGGGAGATGCTGCCCCAGGCCGTGATGAGGATGACCGGCAAGGCCGGAAACAGCACCTTCACCTGCTTGAGCAAGAGCAGACCCTCCTCGCCCGTGGTCGTGAGCGAGAAGTTCATGTCCATCAGCACCAGTTCTACCGCCTCGCCGCGAAGGATGTCGAGACCCTCTTTCGGGCCGGCAGCAACCTTTGCCTCGTAGCCGGCATGGCGGAGCAGGAAGGCGAGGGAAGAACGTATGGCCGTATCGTCGTCAATGATTAAAATCATAGGGAAGCTGGTTCTATTCCTAATATCAAAAGAGGCACGGGAGGATTATTGCGTCCATGCCTCAATATGTTGTATATTTCACCTTCATAATAAGCCACACCACTACTCATACGCGACTGCATCTTCTTTGTTGGCAGGATTTCTATGCCCAAATTGATGACACCACCGGTATAGAACAGCAAATGCTTTACAAACAGGTCGTAAGCTACAAAGGCATATTTCCCGAATTGGACTTCTATGGCAATCTTGTCTTTCACAAAGTCCGTTTGTTTAAAAGATGCGATAGGTGCGTTTATCCCTTTGGAAATAAGAAAATCTTTTTGTTTCCCATAGGGCAAGGTGAGGAGTTCAGGGAGTAACTGGCGGTCTGTGGTCACATAATACTCGTATCGGCTTTCTGTCCAACCTTGGGTGTTGAAATTTTCGCGGAATGCCTGATTGAGTGAAACAGGACTGTAAAGAAGGTTGCCCTTCTTTGTTTTCTCTTTACTCTCCTTTGTCAAACACTGGTCTGCATCAATACTTTCTATCAGTCGGCAAATTTCTTTATACAAATCTTCATGATGTACAAGAATATACTCTTCTCCGTTGAGATGAGAATAGGTTTGTGCTATTTTCATATTGTTTCAATTCGTCATGTGTTTGAATGACAACTGTTCCCATTCTTGCGGGAACTGCGCCACCTTGTCCTTCGGGCTTGGCTCGTGGATGGGTTTATCTATGGGTCTCATCTTTAAAGTCCCATTTTTCAGCTCGTTCAAACGTTGGAGGGCAATCTCGCAATATCTTTCTTCCTTTTCAATGCCAAGTGCATTCCTTCCATTCTTCACGGCACCTATGACTGTCGAGCCTACTCCCGCATAAGGGTCAAGCACCCAACTGTCCTTGTCGGTAAGAGCCAAGACACAACGTTCTACAAGCTCGATGGGGAACTGGCAGGGATGTTCTGTTTTCTCCGGATGATTAGACTTAACATTGGGGATATTCCAAAGGGCAGTATCCCAGTCGTTTTCCAGTATTTCCCAGACATCGCCTGGATTTTTTCCTAATGGGTTTCCAGACAATTCGCCTTTTTTCGGCCCTTTAAAGTACCTTTTACCCGGATATTTTGATGGGACGCGGACATTGTCCAAGTTGAATATATAATCATCGCCCTTGCTAAACCATAAAATGGTTTCATAACGTCCACTGAAGCGGTTGCAGGCATGAAGCCCATGGCCGAAATACCAGATTATCCGGTTCCGCAGCTTTAGCCCCTGCTTCTTAAACAGTGGGTAATAGTATATGTCCAAAGGGTAAACTTCTCCCTTATCCACGCAGTTGCCCACTTGCCAGCATAAATTGCCCCGTGGAGATAGCGTTCTAACTAATTCTGTAATAACCGCTTCCTGCTTTTCAAGATACGCTTTTATATTTGTTTTTGTTTCATACGATTTGCCCAAATTGTAAGGGGGGGATGTTAATATCAAGTCAAATCGGCCACTCTCTACATTTTGAAGTACCGACAAGCAATCACCATGCCTCATCTCATAAGAAATATCAGGCTTTATATACTCAAACAGTGATTTCTCTACTTTTTCTGCCATGCGCTCCTCGTTTGCTTTCGCAAAGATATTGTTATAATATAATACTTGCATAAGCATTTGAACTTTTATTTGTTGCGTATCAGCGCGCGGAAATCGGCGTCGAGGTTGGTGTGGTGGATGAAGTCGTAAAGGGTCAGGCCGCGGAGATCGTAATAATAGGTCCAGTACTTCTGGAGTTCCGTCACGTGTTTGAGGCGGGCCTCGTCCTTCGAATTGCGGGCGTCGTTGAGGTCGAGGATGTCTATATGCCCGAGCATGAAGGCTTCGATGGCGGTGGCGTAACGCTTGGAGGCGAGGGTATCGGCCTTTTCGGCGATTTCCAATTGGGTGGCCTGGTTGTTGAAATTCTCCACCAAAAGGAAGATGTTCTGATTGAAGTTCTGCTCCTCCTGGCGGTTCTGCGAGAGGAGCAGCTCGCGGTTCGACTCGGCCGTCTTCACCTTGGCCTTCCTTTTGCCCCAGTCTAACAGGGGGATGCTGAGGCCCACTTCCACCACCTGGTTGCCGCGCAAGGGATTATAAGCGCCGGCAATGGTATGTTCGGTGCCCGTGTAGCCTATGGAAGCGTTCAGGCTGATGCTCCGCAGGTTCCCCTTGGCCGTGGCCACGGCGTAATCGGCTTCCAGTTGCGTACGGGCCATACGCTTGGCAAAGGCATTGTTTTCCTGCGCCATTTCAAGCACCTCGTTGTAATCCATCCGCATGGGCGGGATACGTTCGGGCAAGACCGGCACCAGTGTGTCCTGCTCGCTCAGGCCGAGGAAGGAGCGCATCTGGAACATCTGCGCCCTAAGGTTCGACTCGGCTTCCGTCAGCAGGCCCTTCGCCTGGAGGGCGGAGAGGTTCAACTGCATCAGCTCGCTCTCCGATATCTGTCCAATCTTGCGGCGGGCAACGGCTATCCTTTGCAACTTGTCGGCATTGTCAAGGTTCTGCTTAGCCACTTCCAGATTCTCCTGCGCGCTCAAGAGGTTGAAGAAGTTCGTGATAGTCGTCACGGTCACGTCCTCCACACTTTCCAGATAGGAAGCCTTGGCCTCGCGGTAACGCAACGGCTCGATGCGGCGGTTCCATTTCTGGTCGTTCACGCCGAAGATGGGCTGCGTGAGCGTAAGGCTGACGGGCAGGCTCATGAATTCATTGTACGCGCCCGTGCCGAGCTGGCGGTTGAAGTCGAGCGAACTGCTCAGGGACACCTTCCCTCCCGTCAGGGCAATGTTCTGGTTGACCGAAACCTCGCCGTCCAAGGCCAGGGAATTGTCCTGCACGTAGGTATAAGAGCCGTCGGACTGTTGATACTTGTCGTAATTATTATTGTAGGCGGGCAAGGTGCCGGTAAAGACCACTTCCGGCAACTGGTCGGCCTGGTAAGCGCGGTACTGCCAGTAAGCCGTGCGCAACTCGTTCAGGGCAACGGCCGCATCTACCGAATGAAGCTGGGCTATACGTATCGCCTCCTTAAGGTCCAACTGCCGCTGCTGCGCACAGAGCGGGAGCCAGAGGAAAAGGCTTCCCGTGAAAATCCAAAATATGCGTTTCATCTCATCCTTTTATTTTGCCGCCCTCCAAGGCAAAGCCCATGCCACGGGCGCAAAAGGAGGCATCCGGGCGCCTGCGGACAAGGCGGCTGTCCGATAACGGACACCGCTGTCCGCCCTTTTTCAAGGGTGAAGCGTGAAGAGTGGAGAGTGAATTTGGCTTCGCCCCTGCGGCTTCGCCCAACTTCACGCTCCACTCTTCACTCTTCACACTAAAGCCTATGGTTTGCGCAGTACGGGGTAGGCGCTGCCGTTGCCCGAGGGGTCCACGTATTCGTAGCCCGCACCGGCAGCCTGCAAGGCGGCGTTCATGACCTCCAAGACGCTCTGGTTATTATTGGGGCCGAAGTAGCTCCCGTAAAATCCGTAAGTCGTCCCGTCGTGGTCGAAGGCGGAAGCATTGGGGCCGCCGCTGAACAGCGGGTTGAGTGTGAGGGTGCAATCTTGGCCGTCCTCATTGCCCAGCGCGAGCGGGTTCGATTGCCCCATGGATACTCCGTAACAGCCCGAGGCTTGGATGTCGGCAGGGATAGAAGTTGGGGGAGTGGTTGAAACGACATTATCATATTTACCGACCAACGTGCCTATAAAACCGGACTGTGGGGAAAGGCGGGTCATCGGGATAGCATTGTAGCAGCCGGTCAACCGGAGTGTTATACCAGTATCGAGGAACCCTACTAAACCGCCAACGATTTCGCCTTTCAGGCCGTAGGCCGGGCTAGCCGACTTGTCAGTGGCCGCATAACAAGCTATCAACTTCGCCTCGCATCCCACAATACCTACCAAGGCGCCGACATGGGCGGTAGCAGCATCACCCGACGGGCTAAGAAAGGTTCTCGCTTCGACGCTTGTATTGTACACGGAACAGGCTTTGACTTCCTCCGGTTGGTTAGTAGCCGCCTGTATATTCCCTAACTGGCCGATTAAGCCGCCGGCATGACCGTGCCCGCGGATGAGCGAGGCCTCTACCCAACAATTTTCCACCATTACACCGATACCGCTTCCGATTAAGCCGCCGCTGGACCATATCTGATTGTTTTGATCGGGAATTCGTCCGGAGAAGGAGCAATTGCGTATGCGGGATTCCACAGCGAAGGCTACGATGCCCCCGGCGCTTGTGGATACATATTTGGGATCATAATTGGAAATGGCTGCAGACAACTCGAGTATGGCGTTTTCCAAGTGCAGGTTCTCTATGCTGGCCTGGTTTACCATGCTGAACAAACCGAGCGAATAATCGGGATCTGCACTATTCGCCATTTGAGAATTTTCCGTGAACACGGCGTTGCGGATAGCATAGCCGTTCCCGTTGAAGGCGTTGGTAAAGATGTGACTGAGATCGGGATCGCCGTTGGGCAATTCTGCATAATAACCGATGGCACTCAGGGTTTGGCCCTGCATGTCTATGTCGGCGCGGAGGTTGACGACGCCCTGGGCGTCTTTCCATATCTCCCAACTGCCTTTTTCCACCGAGTCTTTGAAGGCGCGCAAGTCGGCGGCATTCCAGATGCCGGCCCGCGTCAAGGGCACGTCTTCCCAATCGGCTACGCTATTCACGTCGAAGACAATCCGGTCGATGGCGCCGGCGCCGAAGGTAAAGTTGAAGGTGTAACGCTTGCCCATCTGGAAGACAAACTCGCCACTCGTGCCAGGCCAGGTAGCTTTGCCGCCGCCAGCTGCCAAAGTGTTGTGGGTGGCGGGGAAGGGGAAGAGCTGCTGCGTCTCGGGGATGAGCACCTGTCCGTTGGCACCTGTAGCCTCGAAGGTCACGCGCAGGGCGGGCTTTCCGGAGGTGATGTCGGGCAGATGTCCGCCGGAGGTATCGACAGAGAGCACTGTTTGCGGGAGCACGGGCATGCCCTCATTGGCCGAGGTGAGCTGTTTGAAGCTGCTCGAACCCGGCGCCAGGCCGATGCCGTCGGCAGGCAGCGCGGGCTGGTAGGTCAGGTTATATGAACCCGTAACGTCCCAGTAGGTGCTGTCGCGGCTGTCCTTCTCGGCCAGAAGGCCCAAGTCAAGGTCGCCCTCGTTGGCGAGATTGAACAGCTCTATCTTTTTGACGATATAAGTGGCTTCGGGATGCTTGTTCCTGGCGGCGAACTTCACCATGGAAAGGGCGTGCTGGAAGTCGAGGCTGACGGTCGTGCCGCCGAGCTGCTTCGACTGGGCCTTCTTGGCCACGAGGAAGTCCTCCGGCTGCTTGCCGCCCGTCGCTGTGAGAGGCACGGTGTACTTGACCGTGGCGGAATCGCTCGCATTCGCACTGAGCTTGGAGCCGAATCCATCTACATTAACGGAGCCGGCCGGCGAATAGGCATAGAAGTACACGTTGGCATTGGCATCCTGCGGCCAGTAAACGGCCGGGGCATAATC
>JAISGW010000212.1 GCA_031262895.1 Tannerella sp.
CCTTGAGAACCACGACGAGCAACGCATCGCCTCCGACTTCTTCGCCGGGAACGCCCGGGCAGGCCTGCCCGGCCTCTGGGTGGCCGCCCTCATCAACACCAATCCGGTGATGATTTACAACGGGCAGGAACTGGGCGAAAGAGGTATGGACGCGGAAGGCTTCTCAGGCATGGACGGCCGCACAAGTATCTTCGACTACTGGAGCATGGCTTCCGTACGCCAATGGCTGACGGGGCAAGCCCTCAAACCGGAACAAAACGCCCTGCGGGAAACTTACCTCCGGCTGCTCAACATGGCTGCCAAGGAACCCGTCTTCACTAAGGGCGCCTTCCACGACCTGATGTATGCCAACCTCTCGCAGCCGGGCTTCGACCCGAACAAGCAATACGCCTTCCTGCGCAAATGGCGCGATGAGGCCGTCTTAGTGGCCGTCAACTTCGACGAGCAGGCGCGCGACGTGCGTGTCCAAATACCCGCCCAAGCCTTCAAAGCCTTGGGCATAGCCGACAACAGTCCCGCCCGCACCACAGACCTGCAGACCGGCCAGACCAACATGGGCACCCTGACCGCCTCCTGGCCTTATCGCCTGCAACTGCCTCCCAAAGGAGGACGGGCCATCAAATTCAAATTCCTGCAGAGCCTCTGCCTCTGCCTGCTGACCCTTTGCCTGCTCGGCAGTTGCCGCCGCGGCAAGGCGCCCGACGTCACTTGGGCCGGCCTGCTCAAGGAAATGGCCACACCGGAAAAGGCGGCCGTCTGGCCGGACATTCCTTACCGGACTTATGCCAAATCGGGAGAAACAAAAGGACTGCTCTTCGACCAGAGCGGCCCCGGTGTCATCACCCGCCTCGAACTGGCCGACGGCGCCCCCAAGGACGGGAAGCTGGACTTTTTTTTCGACAAGGCGGAAAAACCGGCACTCAGCCTCGACGCTTCCGACTGGACAAAAATGCGACCCGCCCTGCCGAAAGCCTTCCTCGGGCCGGGTACGCTCCTCTTCCCTATCCCCTTCAACCGGCAATGCCGCATCGTTTATGAAGCCCCTTCGGGGGCTTCTCCTTTACGTTACCAAATAGACTACCGCCTTTACAGCCGCAAACGCGTGGAGACTTTTTCGCAAGACGGCTTAGACGACTTGAAGAAGCAAATCGCCCGTACCGCCAAGCAACTGACTTCGCCCGACAGCATGGCCAAGCCCAAAAGCCGCATCATACAAGGGAACGTCACGCTGCGCGGGGGCATGCCGGCGGTCGTCACGCTGCCACAGGGCGGCATGGCCGTTTACGAATTGTGCGTGCGCCTTACGCCTATGGAAGGCAGCTACCAGCAAGCCATGCGCGACCTCACCCTGCAAGGCATCTTCGACGGCCTGATTACTTTCCGCGCCCCCCTCGCCGAGTTCTCCGGCGGCGGCATGGGCGGCTATCCCGTGAAGACCTTTTACCTTGAAGCCGACGGCCAGGGAGAAGTCGTCAGCCGCTGGTTCATGCCCTACCGCGAAACAGCCGAGCTGGCCTTCATCAACGAAGGGGTAAACCAGCAACATATCCGCTATTCCATCCGCTTAGTGCCCATCCGCTGGACGCCCGACCTGCTCTATTTCCACGCTTCCTGGAAAGAAAAGCTGAACGTCCCCCTGCGGAAAGCGCCCGCCACCGCCTTGCCTTGGGCCTTCGCCGTCATCCGGGGAGGCAAAGGCATCTACAAGGGCGACGTACTCAGCCTTTACAACCATAGCAACGGCTGGTTCGGCAAAGGGCAGATGCAAATATGGGTCGACCAGGACCCCGACCTGTCGCCTTCGGAAGATTGCGCCTCGCTGGCCGCCTATTACGACTTGGGCAGCCTGCCGCCCAAAGCCGGTCAAAACGCCTTCGGTGGCCTCGTACGCTACGGGCTGGCCGATTCCTACGGGTACAACACGCTGCTGCGCCTCCGCAACCTCGACAATATCCCCTTCCGCGACAGTCTCCGCATCGGCCTCCGTTGGCTCGGGCAAACAAGCGGGCAGGTGGATTGCAGCACCACCGTCTTCTGGTACGGCGACAACAAAGCCCAGGCGGCCGTAACTACCCGTGCCGAAACCACAGCCCGTCAACTGCCGCCCTCGCCGGCCGACGAAACCGAACAATAAACAAAACCTTATGGAAGAAGAAATACCGCGCTGCGGCTGGCCTACCCACGACCCGCTTTACCTCAGCTACCATGACAAGGAATGGGGGCGCCGGGTGGACGACGACGCCAAGATGTTCGAGTTCGTCGTCTTAGAAAGCGCCCAGGCCGGATTGAGCTGGCTCACCATCCTGAAACGGCGGGAAAATTACCGGCAGGCTTTCGCCGGCTTCGACGCCGCCCGCATCGCGGCCTTCACCCCGGCCGATGTGGAGCGCCTCCTGCAAGACCCGGGCATCATACGCAACCGCAAGAAAATAGAGGCGACCATCTCCAACGCCCGCTGCTTCCTGAACATACAAAAGGAATGCGGCAGCTTCTGCGCTTACCTGAAATCTTTCCTGCCCAACGGAGAGCCTGTCGTCAACCACTGGCGCACGCTCAAGGAGCTGCCCGCCTCCACGCCGCTTTCCGAAGCCATCAGCGCAGACCTGCGCCAAAGAGGCTTCAAGTTCTTCGGCCCGACCATCTGCTACGCCCACCTGCAGGCCGTCGGCTACGTGAACGACCACATAGAAAGCTGCCGCTTCAAATACCGCTAAACGCCACGGAAGATATCAGTGGATTTAGACAATATCTCCACAATCATTTCAGGAGCACCGAGGCAGCCGCGTTCGTCTAATTTGCTGGGGTCGCAAACAACACAGATGTCAGGTTGCACCACGTTGTACAGTTTATTGTCTTCCCGTTCTCCGTTCTTCTTAAGACACTTTATCATGGCTTTAGTTGAATGTTGCGTTGCAAAAAGAGGGCCGGCGTAGGCTCCCAACGGGGGGCCCATTGTTTTTTTCCTGTTTCGTCACCAGCCGCAAGCCGGTGTTTCACAGCGTGATGCTGGTGACCAAGGCTTTTGTCACCGACCTGTTCCGGACAGCTCTGACGGCATCCTTTCCGATCGCAAAAAAGCAGGGAGTTTGTGCGAAAACATGGAACTTTTAGCGACCAAAAGTTCCATGTTTTTTCAAAAAAGCAGGACTTATTTTTTAGGGCTTAGCCGTTAGGAGACAGGAAGCCGCAACATGCTGAATACTATACCGCTAAATATTGCCGCCAAAACGTTGTCTCGTCGCCACAAGACGTTGAGATTTCACCGCGGGACGTTGTCTTCCGCCGGCCCTTTCAATCATCGGTGGCCCCTCGCACCGGAGGCCGAAACAAGTGTGGTGACGAAACCTTCTGTCATACCTAAACAATTGAATATGAATACGTATGACGAAGTGATACAAGCATGGAAAAACTTTTTTTGTCTTTAGACTATTAGACTATAAGACCATTAGACTATTTGTTGTCGGCTTCGGCCGAAAGCGGGCTGAAAGCCCTTGCCTGAAAGGCAATATCAGAAGCCCACCGCAAGGCCGAAGGCCGCCGCGTTGGGTTGAGAAACCAATAGATGGGTTTACGCCCTGCAAGGGCAGTATATATGTTGCGCCTATAGCGCGCAGTATCATTTACCCGACCTCCGACGCGGCGCGCTTCGCGCTTGCGGCGGACTTCTGATTAGCGCTTTTAGCGCATGGCCTGCGGCCAATCCCGGCTTTCAGCCTGCGCCGATACGACGCATTCCGCACACCTCCTTTTTCCAACGCAACATATAATACAGCCTACTTGCGAAAGTTCAATTCCCTCACACAAGGTCAACCAGCTAAGAATTATTTCCCGAAAAGCAAATTCACCCCATCACTTCCCGGCTGAGCGTATCGAAATTATCGGCCAACTCGAAGGCAACGCCAGTTTGAAGAGCAGCGAAATGTTTGCGTCCGCAGTCTATCTTGGCTTTCTCGGTGGCTTTGATGGCATTTTCAAAGAGGCCACCCTTGGTTTCGACCACGAAGTACAGCTTTTGTTCGCCATCGCTCTCCCAGACAAGCACCCAGTCAGGATTGTAGGCTCCCAGCGGGGTGTCTATCGTGAACCATGAGGGCAATTTGGCGTAAACGCGAACATTGTCCGATTGCTCGAAGCGTTGCGCCATGTTCCGTTCGATGTTAGAATCGTAGACAACGTAGTCGTAGGGCGACTTATGGCTTTCCAAGAGATTGCTGTTCAGATAGCCCTGCAATTCCGCATTCTCAAAGAGTTCCTGACACCATACCTCGTCGGCAATCTTACGATACTTGATGCCATCAACCAACAGCAGGCGCATCTCGTTGCGGATAATGGCTATTGCCGCTTCGATAAAGGCTTGCGGATTTGTCTTGAAAACCTTCAGTTGCCCGCAATTTAGCAGGATGGCGACAATACTACGGCGCGTCAGTCCGGTTTCATTCTGGAGGTAGGTTACGACATCAGGCAGATGTTCGACATTCTCGTCTATCGTGTGGGAAGACTCGCGCTCCTGTCCATCACTGCGAAGGCCGCCGCTGTCGATAACGACCTTGATTTTTCTCGTGACGAACTTGCCGCTGCCGACGACTATCTCCTCCCTGATACGGCGAGCGCATTTGTCTATCAGCTCGGCAGAACTGAAGTCGACCGAATAAGTGGTCTTGTATTTTATCCTGTCCCAAAGGGCGCGGAAGTCTTCGTTCAGCAGAATTTCCTTCCGGCAGGCGACCTTGCGGGCATCGTCCCTGTTTTTGATGTTCATCACATTGCCGGCCACGCCGCGCAGCACCTTGAGCACGGGCACACGGAGGTAATCGAAGGCTTCCGGTATCTCGACGCGGTTTTCCTTCAAATCGTATTTCAATTTGTCCTGTACTTTGGCTATTCCCTTCTCTTTTTTGTTGACGACTTCTTCCTTCACATAGCCCTTTTCCACGAAGAAGTTGTACAAGACTTCCGATTTGTCCTTTTCTAAATAAACCTGTTCGTCTTTCTCGTTGTTCACCACAATATTGGCGAAGTCGTGCTTGCGCAGGTAACCAAAGGCGAGGTTCATGTCGTCCTCCATCTCCTTTTGCAGGGAGGCGACGAAAGCCTCGTAACTCTCGTTGGCAATGACCGTGAGGGTGTTCACCTCGAAACCCCGGATACGTTCGCCCGCCTGGTTGACGCAGAGACGCAGGCCGCGCCCAATCTCCTGCCGCTTTTTCATTTCCACGTTGGTCTCGTTCAGGGTGCATATCTGGAAGACGTTCGGATTATCCCAGCCTTCGCGCAGGGCCGAATGGGAAAAGATGAAGCGCAGGGGACTATCGAAACTCAGCAGTTTTTCCTTATCCCGCATGATAAGCGTGAAGGTATCGTCGTCCTTGGCTGTATTGCCCTTGGTGTCAATGTAAGCTTCGTATTTGTCTTTCTTGTCCGAAGCCTTGCTCTGCTTATCAACAGAAAAGTAGCCATCATGAACTTTGGAAACGGGCACATCTTTGTCGCGCATATCTTTGAACAACGAACTGTATTTCTCCTTTTGGATAAGTTTCCCGTATTCCTCCTCAAACATGCGGGCGTATTTGCCCGGCTGAGTATTGCCTTCCTCATCGTAGGTGCGGTAGTTGGCCACTTTGTCGATGAAGAACAGGCTAAGCACCTTGATGCCTTGCGGATTGAGCTGCAACTCCTTGTCGAGATGCGCTTCGATGGTCAAACGGATTTGTTCCCGTTTCATCCGGTCTTCGCCGATACTGCCTGTCGGATGCCCTTGACGGACAATCACCGCATTGCTGGTAAAAGAAAGGTTCCAAGCTTGGGTGCTCTGGTCGAGCCAGATGTCCGCCACGATATAGCCATTGTATTGATTTCGCTTGGTAATGTCTAAAAGGTCGTCGCCCTGCTTTACCCAAACTTTCTTGCGGCTCACCTTGCCGTTCTTTTGCAGGTCGACTTCCACCTGTGCCTTGATGCCACTTTTGTTGTCCACCTTAAAAAGTTCTATGTAAGCGTCGTTGTGGTAATTTTCCACGGAGACGCTGCCGACCTCAATCTGCTTGACCAGTTTCTTTTCGTAAGCGTCAATGGAGTCGAGCTTGTACATAAGATTATAGACGTTGCGATGCGTGGCCGAATAGCGTAGGCGGCAAAGCGGAGCGAGGGCGGCAATGGCCTCTTGCGATTTAGGGGTATTGTCCACGCTTTGCGGCTCGTCGATGATGACGACGGGGCGGGTCTCCCGAATCAGGTCTATCGGCTTGCAGCCGAGTTTGTCGTTGTATCGGTGGATGATGTTCGCCTTGTTGTTATTATCATCAAAGCTCTTACGAAAGGCGTCAATGTTGATAATCATGATTTGAACGCTGTCGGCGGTGGCGAAGCTGCGCACCTGCTCCAGCTTGGCGCTGTCGTAAACGAAGTAGTCATAGACAAGGTTCTCATACAAACCCCGGAAATGTTCCTTTGTCAGGTCGAAAGAAGTCTTCACCCCTTCCTTGATGGCGAGGCTCGGCACCACGATGATGAACTTCGTGAAGCCGTAGCGGCGATTGAGTTCGAGGATGGTCTTCGTGTAAACGTAAGTCTTGCCCGTACCGGTTTCCATTTCTACGGAGAAATTCATGCCGTCGCGTTTGAAGCTTTCCGCCGTGCTTTGGGCGATGCCGTTGCGGAGCTGGATGCGGCGGACGTTTTCCAGCAAGTCCTCGTCAATCAGCTTGAGCGAGTTCCCGATGCCTATGGTGTTTTGCAGGAAGCCGGCATCCTTCACCGGCGCCAACGAGAAGTTGCTTTGGAAAATCTCCTCGCCTTCAAAGATGCCGCAGATGCTCTCCACCGCCTCATCCTGGTAATCCAAATGACTTTCAAACTGCAGTTTCATATCGACGCGACATTGAGGATTCCATGTTGTTTGAGCGTAAGGAGGACGTTGGTCTTGTCGGTGTCCGAGTCAAAGCCCGAGTCACGGAATACGACGTTGCACTTGACCCCTTCGCCTTCGGGGCGGACGGATTCCCAAAGTTCGCCTATGCCTTCGGCCGTGTCAATGTTGATACCACGGTCGGAGAGGCAGACGATAAGCGTCCCGGCGCCGACTTCATAAACCGCATGACCGGCGATGTCGTGCTTCGTAACCTGCTCGGTCAACGGCAGGCCATATTTGATAAGGATTTCATAAAGGACGTCCTCTTCCGAACGACCCTGCTTGATATTGTCAAGGGCATTGTCCAACGACGGTTCCAAATTCTCAGGTGTATCATCCCAAGCGTTGATGTTGCTGCTGTCGAGCTTATATACGCGGAAACCTGTATCAAGTGAATAGTGGTCAGTGGTCAGTTCTCGGTTTTCAGAAAAATCTATTGGCAACTGGGGGCTGACAACCGGTAAACTGAGAACTTTCCTCCCTGCGCGGCGGATGCGCTCCTTGCCGATTTCGCAGATGTTTTTGTAACCGGCCGTGGCGGCTTCGCTGCCTTCAGGACAAGGCTCCGGGAGCTGCACCATGATGTATTTACGTCGGCCTTCATCTTCGGCATTGAGCTGCATCACCGCGTGAGCTGTTGTCGCAGAGCCGGAGAAAAAGTCGAGGATAAGGGAATCAGAAGCTGTATATAATTCAAGCATTCGTTTTATGTATGCTATCGGTTTAGGGTAATCTAAGAGGTTTTGCCCATCAAATAATTCCTTCAATGCTTTCGTAGCTTCTTGACTATGTCCAACATCTACGTATTTCCAAATGGTCATAGGAGTAATGCCTTCTTTTCGTAAATCCGAGAGAAAACGTTTAATTCTTGGAACACCGTCTCCATCTGAGCCAAACCATATACGATTATCTTGGAGTCTCTCAAAAAAAGCTTTTTTTGAGAGACTCCAGCTGCGTCCAGCTGGAGGCTCGACTACACGTCCGGATGGTGTTGTAATAGGGTAAATATTGGCTTGTACTGCTGGACCAACCGATATATCACTTGAACTCCATACTCCTCGTATATCATTATCCGGATTTTGATAACGTTCATTGGCTGTATCCGTTCTTCTAATTCCATTACAAACAGCTTCTTCAATATTTTTTGAATAGCAAAGTGCATAATCGTGAGAAGTCGAAAAGTGCTTCATTAAATTAACTGGCGCAAAAGCGCGCTCCCATATAATTTGTGCTACAAAATTATCTTCCCCGAATATCTCGTCGCAGAGTTTGCGGAGCTGGGCGACTTCGTGGTCGTCAATGGAAATGAAGATGACACCGTCGTCACGGAGGAGGTTGCGGGCAAGCTTCAAACGGGGATACATCATGTTGAGCCAGTTGGAATGGTAACGGCCGTCGCTTTCGGTATTGGTTCCGAGCGAACGGTCTTGCCCGGTCAGTTTGAGATAATTCTTGATGTTGTCGTTATAATCATCCTTGTACACGAAGTCTTTCCCCGTATTGTAGGGCGGGTCGATGTAAATCATCTTGACTTGGGCGTGGTAGCTCTTTTGAAGGAGCTTGAGCACTTCGAGGTTGTCGCCTTCGATGTAAACGTTTTGAGTCGTATCCCAGTCGACACTTTCTGCGGGGCAGGGGCGAAGGGTGCCGAGGCTCTGCTTCTGCGCTTCGCGGCGAGCTTGCGCCTTGCCTGCCCAGTTCAGGCAGAAACGCTCGTCGGGCGTATCATCGGTATCGCCGATGAGGTCGAGCAAGGCATCCTTGTCCACCTTGCCTTCCTTCACCGTTTCGGGGAAGAGTTGCGCCAGACGGGCGAGATTGTCGGCCACAAGGTCGGCGCTCTTGCTGCGCGGGTCGTTCGTTGTTATCTTATCCATTATTATTTATTAATTATTGTTCATTACTTGCTTTAAGACCTCCAAAAGTGACTTTGTGAGCCTTCGAAGCGGTTTCATGCCTTCTCTGTCCACTGTCCACTACCCACTGTCCACTAATATTCTGCAACTCCCGCAGGCGCGCGGTTAGCCGCACTCTTTCGTTGAATTGGCTTTCCTGTTTAAGACGCACCTGTATGGCGGCCTGCTCTTCGCGGTTGGCTTTCAAGCGGGCAAGCCAAAGCTGTTGTCGGGCAAGAGTCTTTGCATCGGGCGAAGAGAAGATGCCCGTCTCATCGGCCACTTCCAGCTCGGCGAGGTTACGGGCGATGGCATCGTACAATTCCTTCAGATTGTGACAGGAAGGATGCGTCGTGTCAAGCGAGGCCAGCCAGTCCTTCACATAAGCTTCGGCTTCCGAAGGATGCAGCCAGCGGGTAAGGCGCAGGTCTTCCACGACCCGCTTAGCCGCATCGGCACGATTGATGCGTTTATCGCACCAGCAGACGCAGCAAGCATCCCCGCAGCGGAGTACGAGGAACATCGGCGCCGGAAAAGCTTGCTGCAAAAGGCGGGCAGCGGCCTCACGCTTCTCATCGGTTTTCAGTTCCGCCTCGGTTACTACGAACTGGTTGTATAGATGGTCGGCATCGACATATTCGGCCAATCCGACGGTCTGCGGCTGGAACAATCCGCGCATATCCACGGAAACGATGCCGTCGCGCAACAGTCGCCGTTCGGAGGCCGTGAGCAGGAGTTTTTCCGCAAGCAGCTTTTTACTTATCGGCACATGTATCTGTGCACGGGGCGGTATGTTGAAATATTCCGTCATGACGGCTTTACGACTACGAATGCCACTATGTCGAAATCGCTTTGCGAATTCACACCCTCAGCATTGAGAGAAATCATCTCGGGCGAGAAAAAGGCGGCCGAGCCTACTTCTTTTGCCTTGCCGAGAATGCTTTCTATGGCCGACTGCAGGGCGGAAGAGTAGGTCTTCATGTCGGCGTAATTTTTCGTTTCCTTTTTCAGTTCGGCCGCCAAGTCGGCGAGGACTTCCGCCTGCCCTTGGCAAAGCTTCTTCAGATAGTCGAGGCAGCGTTTGCCTTGGGTATAACCCAGCAAGGTGGAGCCATCGGCGCCAATGTAGACGAGGTAATAAGGAGCCAAGAGACTGGCACCTTTTTTCACGGCTGTGCTGCGGAGGCAAAACACCGTACCGGGAGGAATCTCCTCGTCGGAAGTCGCCACTACGGCATGAATGCCGGTAGGCGTGCCTTGCAAGACGGTCAGATGCTCCTTCTCGTATTCGAGAATGTCCATGCGGAAGTCGCTCATCGTCGAATCGGTAATGGTGATGCCGCCCTTGATGTCTTCCAAGTCAAGGACGCTATGTTGGAGCTGCTCCAATTGCTTGCGGCGGTATTCGAGGTCATTCATGCCTTCAGCGGCTTTTGCATCAATAAGGTTTTCCTCGCCGGTGGCGGAAATGTCGACCAGCACCATCCTTCCTCTGACGCGCCTTTCCAAGTTGATGTATTCGTCAAGGTTCATGTTCGGCCAGAAGTTCACTAGCTGGATGCAACGGTTGCGCGAGCCGAGGCGGTCGATGCGTCCGAAACGTTGGATAATACGGACGGGATTCCAGTGGATGTCGTAATTGACTAAGTAGTCGCAGTCTTGCAGGTTCTGCCCTTCGGAAATACAATCGGTAGCGATAAGGAGGTCGATTTCGCCCGTGGCTTCGGGGAACACCTTGTCCCGTTCCTTAGAAATAGGGGAGAAGTGCATCAGCAGTTCGTTCATCTCTTTCGAGGAATGTGGGAAATTGCTGCGGTTGCTTCCGGAACCGGTAATCATGGCAGCATACAGGCCAAACTGTTCTTTCGCCCAAGCGGACAGCTCACGATACAGATAATCTGCCGTGTCGGCAAAGGCCGTGAAAACAATGATTTTCCGATTTCCTTCGTTAATGGGATTCATCACCTTTTCGGCAATGATTTCTTTCAAACGGTTCAACTTCTCGTCGTGCGCGGGCGTGACTAATGCTGCACTTTCAAGCAAACTTTTCAGGATGTTTTGGTCGTATTCCAAAGCCTGCTTCCATTTCACGAGATCCATGTCGGCCAAGCGCACCTGCACCTTGTTGCCGACCAAGGCTTCGGCATCCAACTCTTCCACGTCATTTTCGTCAATGGCCAGGGTGATGCCGCTTCTGCTGTCGCCGCCTTCAATTCGCCCGAGCAAGGTGTAGACTTGACCCAATAAGCGCTCGATGCTGAGTTTGAAGGAATGGATGGAACTTTCCATGCGCTTGAGGTAGTTTACCCGCATTAGGTTGATAAGGCTGTTCTCGCGGTCGACCTGTTTGAAGATGCTGCCGCTTTGAAGCGGGTAATCATACTTCTCTGCGTATTCTTCCCGCTTGTCTATCCGCAGGTATTGCATCAGGGCGAAGTTGGCCATGTTAAGCTTGCGGATATGCTCGTTGATGTCTTTCAAGGTCGGGAACAAGCCCTCGGCGGCAATGCCTGAATTTACGTTGATGGGTGCTAAACGTTTGGGGAACTTGCCGACATCGGCCGAACGATAGTACTTCTCGATATGCTTGCGGGAACGGGCGATAGTCAGCATGTCGAGCAACTTGAAATAGCGGTTGTCCAAATGGTCGAACAGGGAATTGATGCTGCGGTCGTTGCTCCTCGCCCAGTTCATAAATTGCGCCTGCGCCAGCTTCATCACAGTGGAAATATTGTCCACGTCCTCATCGGCAAAGGCTGTATCGTCGCCCTCGGTGATGAAGGTTATTTGGTTTTTCAAGTCGTTCATCCGGTTGTTGACGGGGGTAGCCGAAAGCATCAACAATTTCGTGCGGACACCCTTCTTGATGACTTCGTTCATCATGCGGGCATAACGGGTGGTTTCGCCTTTGGACGGATAGTTGTTGCGGAAATTATGCGATTCGTCAATGACAACGAGGTCGTAGTTCGACCAGTTGATGGCGGCCAAGTCAATATCGCCCGATTTGCCCCGGTCGCGGGTCAGGTCGGTATGATTAAGCACGTCATAGTTGAAGCGGTCGTTCAAGAAGATGTTCCGCTTGTCGTTCTTTGTGTAAACGAGCCAGTTGTCGCGCAATTTCTTCGGGCAAAGCACCAATACGCGGTCATTTCGCAGTTCGTAATATTTGATAACAGCCAAGGCCTCGAAGGTCTTTCCCAAGCCCACGCTGTCGGCAATGATGCAGCCGCCGTATTTTTCTATCTTCTCAATGGCACCCATTACGCCGTCCTTCTGAAACTGGTACAGTTTCTTCCAAATCTGTTTGTCCTTGAACCCAGTC
>JAISGW010000078.1 GCA_031262895.1 Tannerella sp.
CTGGGCGTTGACGCCAATGACGTTCAAGCCGAATCGTTCATAGTCGTGGAGCACGTTGACAAACTCGTCCTTCCGCAAAAGGCCATGGTCTACGAAGATACAGGTCAGGTTTTTCCCTATGGCTCGGTGAAGCAGGGCGGCGGTCACCGAAGAATCCACCCCCCCGGAAAGGGCCAGTATCACCTTGTCGTCCTTTAATTGGGCACGAAGCTCATTGACCGTCGTTTCTATGAAAGATGCCGTAGTCCAGTCTCTTTGGCAGGCGCAGATGTCGAGGAAGTTGGACAGCAGGGTAGTTCCGTCAGTGGTATGGAAAACTTCGGGGTGGAATTGCACGCCGAAAGTCTTTTCCCCTTCCACATGGTAGGCTGCGGCGGGCACATCGGCAGTGGCAGCTATGCTATGGAAGGCGGCAGGTAAGGTGGTGATGGTATCGCCATGCGACATCCAGACCTGTGCGCCGGAATGGATGCCTTTCAGCAGCGGTTCGCCTGCTTCCACGCGGGACAAATTGGCTCGTCCATATTCGCGCGAAGGAGCAGGCTGCACCTTTCCTCCGGCGGCATAAGCCATCAACTGTGCCCCGTAGCAGATACCCAGCAAGGGATATTTGCCGCGAAGGCTGTCCACATCTATCTTGAAGGCTGCGGCGTCGTAAACTGAGTAGGGACTGCCGGAGAGGATGACACCTTTGACATCCGGGTCATTGGCGGGGAACTTATTATAAGGTAGGATTTCGCAATATTCACCCAACTCCCGAATACGGCGGCCAATCAACTGGGTCGTTTGGGAACCGAAGTCAAGGATGACTATTTTTTCGTGCATGAGGTCCTGTTTTTATGATTGTGGGCGCAAAGGTACGCAATCAATTGAAAATTGGAAATTGATTGGATGTATGGATTTTGTTTTACCTTTGCCCGATTAAAAATAAAACTCATTTCAGTATGAAGAGCAACTTATTCGTACTTGTGCCAATCCTTGCATTCATAGGACTTTGCACCTTTGGTTGCCATCCCAAGGCACCTGCTATCGCCAACAACAATATCCGGTTTGACTCCATCGACATTGAGAAAACCTACTATTTGATGGGCAAACAAGAAAATCCTCACTGCGACCTCCGCTTGAAATATGTCTATCCGGTAGGAGGGCTAAAGCCAGAACTGCTCAAAGCCGTGCAAAAAGAATTCATCCGCGCCTTCTTCGGCGACGATTCCCAGGCAGTCAGTGTACCCGTTGCGGCACAACGTTACGCGGAGCAATATATCGAAGATTATAAGGCGTTGGAACCCGACTTTAAGAAGGAGAAGGAGGCCCAGCATGAAGCGTCGGACGCTCCCCTGGCTTGGTATTCTTATTATGAAAACATTTCCAACGAAGTCACCTACGACGCCGGCAACCTGCTCAGTTTCGCCATAGATTTTGAAAACTATACGGGCGGGGCGCATGGCTCGCAAAGCTATACGGCCTTCAACATCGACTTGCGTACCGGTAACCAAATTACCGAAGCCGACTTGTACAACGACGGCTATGACACGGAACTGGCCAAGCTGCTCGTCGCCAAACTGGTACAGAATAACAAGGTGGGAAACCCGAAAGAGCTGGAAAGCATCGGGTATTTCAGTGTCGACGAAATTTATCCCAACAATAATTTTTCTATCGACAGTACGGGCATTACCTATCATTTCAACGAATATGAAATAGCAGCTTATGCCGTCGGACGCAGCGATGTTCACCTTTCATTCGAAGAAATCAAGCCCTTATTGAAGGAAGATAACCCGATTGCTGCGCTTGTAGGAAAATAAATAAAGGAGAGACTAATGGAAGGCATAGATATCCTGTTCCGCTATTTTCCGAACTTGGACGAGGAACAAAAAGCCAGGTTCGCGGCTTTGGGTGACTTGTACGCCGACTGGAACGCGAAGATTAATGTCATCTCCCGACGCGACATCGGCAACCTTTACGAACACCATGTCCTCCATTCTCTCGGAATTGCAAAAATGCTGCATTTCAAGGCCGGCTCTTCCGTCATGGATTTGGGCACAGGCGGAGGTTTCCCGGGCATTCCTTTGGCCATCTTTTTTCCGGATGTCCATTTCCATTTGGTGGACAGCATAGGGAAGAAGATACGTGTCGCCCAGGCCGTGGCCGAAGCCATCGGTCTAAAGAATACGAGTTTTTTCAACGGACGCGCCGAAGAAGAAAAGGGGAAGTTCGATTTCGTGGTCAGCCGGGCGGTTCTGCCCTTAGCCGACCTGGTGCGCCTTGCCCGCAAGAACATCGGCCGCGAACAAAAGAACGGGTTGCCCAACGGCCTGATATGCCTTAAGGGTGGCGAACTGCAGGCCGAAGCGGCGGCCTTCCGGAAAATATGCACCAGCATGAACTTGGAAACCTGCTTCGGTGAATCTTATTTCAAATCCAAACAAGTAGTTTATATTCCTTTATGATTACGGTAAAAGCCTTTGAATTCAATTATTTCTCTGTCAACACTTACCTGTTGCACGACGAAACGGGCGAAGCTGTACTGATTGATTGCGGATGTTTCCGCAAGGAAGAAGAAACGGAGTTAAGCGACTATGTCACGGCACACAACCTGAACCTCAAACACCTGTTGTGTACACACCTGCATCTCGACCATGTATTCGGTAACGAGTTCGTCTATCGTACTTACGGTCTCCGTCCTGAAGCCCACAAGGCCGACGTGGAAACCCTGCCCTCTCCTCAAGAACAGGCTCGTTTTTTTGGCATACAAGACGAAGTGAAGCCGATTACCATAGCGCATTATCTCGTAGGAGGTGAAATCATCTCCTTCGGCAAGTCCGAATTGCAAGTGCGTCTCGTTCCGGGGCATTCACCAGGCAGTCTCCTCTTTTATAACAAGAAGGATGGCTTTGCCATCGTCGGCGACGCCGTATTTCGCGGCAGCATCGGCCGCACCGATCTCTGGGGCGGCAACCACGATGTGCTCCTGGCCGCCATCAAAGACAAGATATTGAGCCTGCCCGACGAGACCATCCTCTATCCCGGGCACGGACCGGCCACCGACGTGGTGGAAGAAAGTTTGAATAATCCCTTTTTATAATCATACATTCAAGAACAATATGGATACAAATAAATTCGTAAACCGGCATGTAGGCATTACGGCGGACGACCTTCCCGAGATGCTGCGCACGGTAGGCGTCAATTCCTTGGTGGAACTGATGGAACAAACCATTCCCCATAACATCCGCTTGAAGGCGCCCCTTGATTTGCCTGAAGCCATGACGGAGAGGGAATTGGCCGAACATATAGCTGAACTGGCCTCTAAAAACGAAGTATTTACTTCCTATATAGGTATGGGCTGGTACGACACCGTTTGTCCGGCACCTATCCAGCGGAATGTGCTGGAGAACCCCGTCTGGTACACTTCTTATACGCCTTATCAGGCTGAAGTTTCCCAAGGCCGCCTCGAAGCGCTGCTTAACTTCCAGACAGTCATCTGCGAACTAAGCGGCCTTCCGTTGGCTAACTGTTCTCTCCTTGACGAGGCTACCGCCGCCGCCGAAGCCGCTACACTGCTGCATAACACGCGCTCACGCGAGCAGGTCAAGGCCGGCGCCAACACCCTGTTCGTCGATAACGACATTTTTCCTTCTACTTTAGCCGTCATCCATACCCGCATGAAGCCGCAAGGCATACATGTCGTCAGCGGTGATTACCACAGTTTCAAGTTTACGCCTGATTTCTTCGGAGCCATTGTCCAATATCCCAATGCGGACGGCTCCATAGAAGATTACCGCGAATTTGTGGCGAGAGCCAATGCGCAAGGTGTACGCGTGGCCGTGGCTGCCGACCTGATGAGTCTCGTGCTCCTCACGCCTCCGGGCGAATGGGGGGCAGATGTTGTCATCGGCTCCGCACAACGTTTCGGCATCCCCATGTATTACGGCGGCCCTTCGGCAGGCTACATGGCCGCCAAGGAAGAATATAAACGCGCCATTCCCGGCCGAATCATCGGCATTTCCCGCGACGCATACGGCCATCCGGCCTACCGTTTGGCTTTGCAAACGCGCGAACAGCATATCAAACGGGAAAAGGCCACTTCCAATATCTGTACGGCGGAGGCTCTGTTGGCCTCCATGTCCGGCTTTTATGCCGTTTATCACGGTGCCGAAGGCTTGCGCGACATTGCCTCACGTATCCATTCGGCAGCCGGCTTCCTCGCCCATGAGTTGGAGAAGTTCGGTTACCGACAAATGAACCGAGACTTCTTTGACACCCTAAAGATAACGCTCCCCGCACAAGTCTCTGTGGAAGCCCTTCGCGAGATAGCCCTCGAATGCAGGGTCAACCTCCGCTACTTTGAAGGTGGGCAAGTAGGTATCAGCCTCGACGAAACCACCCTCCCGTCCGACATAGGCGTCTTGCTCTATATCTTCGCCGGAGCGGCCGGAAAGGAGTACATGATGGAAGAAGCCATCCCACGCAAGACCTATTTCGACAAGAAATTCGCTCGTACTTCCGACTTCCTTCAAGAGGAAGTGTTCAAGAAATACCATACCGAGACGGAACTGATGCGTTACATCACCCGCTTGGGTCGTAAGGATGTCTCTTTGGCACAGTCGATGATTTCTTTGGGTTCCTGCACCATGAAGCTCAACGGAGCTTCTGAACTCTTTGCCCTCAGCCGCCCGGAATTTCAGAACATCCATCCCTATGCCCCGAAAGAACAGACGGAAGGCTACCGTGAATTGATAGAAAATCTTTGCTCCTATCTGGGCGAGATTACCGGTTTGCGGGGCGTCAGCCTGCAGCCTAATTCAGGGGCGGCCGGTGAATATACCGGCTTGCGCGTCATCCGTGCTTATCAGGAAAGCATCGGCCAGTCAAACCGCAATATCGTACTGCTGCCCGCTTCCGCCCACGGCACCAACCCTGCTTCGGCCGTGCAGTGCGGTTATACCACGGTAACAGTCGCTACCGATGCCTGCGGCAATATCGACTTGGAAGATTTCCGTCAAAAGGCCGAAGCCAACAAGGAACATTTGGCCGCCACGATGATTACCTATCCGTCCACCCACGGCATCTTTGAACCCGACATCAAAGAAATGTGCGCCATCGTGCACACCTGCGGCGGACAAGTTTATATGGACGGTGCCAACATGAATGCCCAAGTAGGCTTGACCAACCCCGGTACCATTGGCGCCGACGTTTGCCATTTGAACCTGCATAAAACTTTTGCCTCGCCCCACGGTGGTGGCGGACCCGGTGTCGGCCCCATCTGCGTGGCCGAACATCTACGTCCCTTTCTCCCTTCGCATCCCGTACTTTGGGGAAGTGAACAAAACACGGTTTCAGCCGCGCCTTACGGTAGTGCAGGGCTTTTGACCGTGGCTTATGCCTATATCCGCCTGCTGGGGACGGAAGGACTGACCAGAGTCACCCAAGTAGCCATTCTCAATGCCAATTACCTGGCTAAATTGTTAGAAAAAACATACGGCATCGTTTACACCGGCAAGACCGGGCGTGTCGGCCATGAACTGATTCTCGACTGCCGCGGCGTCAAAGAACGTTCCGGCATCAGCGAAGACGATATTGCAAAACGCTTGATGGACTTTGGCTACCATGCGCCGACACTTTCTTTCCCCGTACACGGCACCCTTATGGTCGAACCGACCGAAAGCGAAAGCAAGGCCGAACTCGACCGCTTTGCCGACATCATGTCCTGCATTTGGGACGAGATAAAAGAGGTGGAAGACGGACGGGCTTCCAAAGAAGACAACGTGCTGAAGAACGCCCCGCATCCCGAATACGAGGTAACGGGCGACGAATGGAAACATGCCTATCCCCGTTCCAAGGCTGCCTTCCCGAGGGAATGGTTGCATGAAGGAAAATTCTGGGTAAATGTGGCCCGCGTAGACAACGCTTACGGCGACCGTAACCTCGTGGCCAGCCGCTGCGGCTGCTAACGCGGAGGCGCGGGCGATTTATTGGACAATAGGCGAAATTGACCTACCTTTGCAGATATTTAGAAAAGACATGGACGAAAACAAGATAAAGGGAGAAGAAATCAAAAAAAATTTGAACTTCATAGAAGAGTTTGTGGAAGAAGACTTGGCCGAAGGCAAGAACGGGGGGCGCATCCAGACGCGCTTCCCGCCTGAGCCAAACGGATACTTGCACATCGGTCATGCCAAGGCCATCTGTCTTGATTTCGGCATAGCTGAACGCTACGGGGGCGTGTGCAACCTTCGTTTTGACGATACCAACCCAGTGCGCGAAGACGTGGAATACGTTGATGCCATCAAGGAGGACATAAGTTGGCTGGGCTTCCATTGGAATAAGGTCTTTTATGCTTCCGACTATTTCGAACAGCTTTTCGACTTAGCCATCCGCCTCATCAAGGCAGGCAAGGCATACGTCGACGAGCAGACTTCCGAACAGATGGCCGCCCAGAAGGGGACACCCACGCAGCCGGGGCAGGAAAGTCCTTTCCGCAACCGGCCCGTGGAAGAAAACCTCGACCTCTTCCGGCGCATGCAGGCCGGTGAGTTTGCCGACGGCACCCTCACCCTGCGCGCCAAGATAGATATGGCTTCGCCCAACATGCACTTCCGCGA
>JAISGW010000109.1 GCA_031262895.1 Tannerella sp.
CGGCCATGATGTCGAAGTGGTTGTCGGCATTGAAATCCTTCGCATAGCTCAGGTAAAACTCCAGCAGGCTGTTGTGCTTCTTCTGGTCATACTTGCTATGCTGTCCGTTGGTGGCATAGTCGTCGGGGGACCAGGGCTGCACGCGCACATTGCCCTTGCCCTGCGAGACGTCGTAGCCGAGGTTCAGGTTGGCATGCAGGTCCGGCAGGAAATGGAAGCGGTAATCGAACTGGATATTGCCTATGCTGCGGAAGACGTTCGCTTCGTCATCTCTGCCGTAAAGCAGTGCCAAGGGATTCTTGGTGGCCTGGGTATTGAGCGAACCGTCGCCGTTGAGCCATTCCCAGTAGCCGTTGAAGGTCTTGAAGGCAGGGTCGCTCGAAGTTATCGGCTGCGTCGGGTCCATGCGTATGGCCGCGCCGATGGCGGCGTTGTTGCCGAAACGCGAATGGGCGTAGGTACCTTTCACGCTGACATTGACGCTCAGGTCGTCATTGAAGAACTTGGGCGTGAGATTGACGGCCAAGGTTGTGCGCTTCATGTAGTCGGTTTTCAGCGTACCGTTCTGATTGAGGAAACCGGCCGACACGCGGTAAGGGAGTATTTTGCCTGCGCTGCCCGTGATGGCGATATTGTCGTCGGTGGTGAAGGCGGAGCGGAAAATCTGGTCCTGCCAGTCGGTAGAGGCCGCACCGAGGAGCGCCGTGTACTTGTCGGCAGCGTAGGGGTTGCTCTTGACCATCTGCCGGAAGTCGTCAGCCGAGTAAACGTCGACGCGGTTGGAAATCGTGGCGATGGAGTTCTGCGAGGTGACGTTGATTTTCAGCTTCTGACCTGCCTGCCCTTTCTTCGTCGTGATGATGATGACGCCGTTGGAGGCGCGCGAACCGTAGATGGCCGTGGCCGAAGCATCCTTGAGGACATTCATGGAAGCGATGTCGTTGGGGTTGATGCTCGCCAGCGGATTGCTCATGCCCGAGATGGCATCGTTGTCTACCGGCACCCCGTCGATGACAATCAAGGGGTCGTTGGAAGCCGAAAGCGAGGCGCCGCCACGGATACGAATCTGGTTGCCCGCCCCGGCGCGGCCGCCGTTGGAGGTGATCTGTACGCCGGCCACCTTGCCTTCAATCAGCGAGCTGGGGGTGGCCACTACGCCCTTCTGGAAATCCTTGGCGCTGATGGCCGTAATGGAGCCGGTCAGGTCGCTCTTCTTTTGCGTACCGTAGCCGATGACGACCACTTCGTCAAGCTTTTCTGTGTCTTCGCGCAAGGTGAGGTTCAAGCGATGCTTCCCGGCTACGGAAAGGGTCTGCGAACTGAAGCCGATGTAGGAAAAGGTCAATGAGGCTTTCTCCGGCACTTGGATACTGTAGCGGCCGTCCGCATCGGTAATTGTGCCGTTGTGCGTACCGTCCTCCATGACGTTGACGCCGATGAGCGGTTGCCCGGTGTTGTCCACAACGACGCCCGTCACCGTCTTCGACTGCGCGGCCGCCGTGAGCGAGACGGACAGCACGGCCAACAACAGCCAAGCCCGTCTCAAAAACTTAGTAATCTTTTGTTTCATGGGATATTATATTACACTATACATGCTGATTCTCCTTGTAAGGGCAAGGCAAAAATACAATTGAATATTGGAAGTTGGAAATTAAATATCCCGCAGTTGCGTGTAAAAACGTTACTTTTGCGCGAGAAATAAAAGTCGAACGCAATAGGACATGTTACAAAAAGACAATATAAAAGCGCTTGTTTTCGATTACGGCGGCACCATTGACACGAACGGCCTGCATTGGGCGGAAGTGATTTGGCGCGCATACCAGGCCTTGGAGATACCCATTGGGCGCGAATGTTTTCGCGAAGCCTATGTACAGGGTGAGCGGGCGCTGGGTAGCCACCCTTTGGTGGAACCCCGGCATAATTTCTGGCACGTGTTGCGCCTGAAGGCCGAAGCGCAAATGCAATGGCTGCAGGCAGACGGACATTTGTCGGCCGAGGCTCCTGTGGCGCGCTATGTGAGCGGCATAGCCGACTGGTGCTACGCCTATGCCCAGTCGGCCGTCAATGCCGCGCGGCCGGTATTGAAAGATTTATCGGCCCAATATCCCATGGTGCTTGTCTCCAATTTCTACGGAAACCTGCATACGGTACTGGCCGATTTCCATTTGGACGGTTTCTTCCGCGCGCTCGTCGAGTCGGCCGCAGTGGGCGTACGCAAGCCCGACCCTGCTATTTTCCGCCTCGGCGTGGAAAAGGCTGGCTTCCCTGCGGCCGTGGTAGCCGTGGTGGGCGATTCCTACGACAAGGACATCCTGCCCGCCCGTTCGCTGGGCTGCCAGACCATCTGGCTGAAGAAAGCCGGCTGGATGCCTTTTCGCGGCGACGAGACGGCCGAGGCCGTCATTAACGACTTCGCCGAACTCCGTCCCTTGCTCCTGGGCGCATGAAGGCGACGCTCCTCGCCATCGTCGGTCCTACGGCTTCGGGGAAGACGGCGCTGGCCGCCGCCCTGGCCGCCAAGGTAGGGGGCGAGGTTATCAGCGGCGACTCCCGACAAGTGTACCGGCGCATGAACATCGGCACGGGTAAGGATTTGTCGGACTACCGCGTAGGCGATTGCCGCGTGCCTTTGCATCTGGTCGATATTTGCGAGCCGGGCGAAAAATATACGGTCTTCCATTACCGCCGTGATTTCTTTCCGGTTTACGACGACATCCGCGCCCGCGGGCGCTTGCCTATCCTTTGCGGCGGTTCCGGCTTGTATATGGAAGCCATCCTGCGCAATTACCGCCTGCCCGACGTTCCGCCGAATCCGGCCCTGCGCGAGGCCCTCGAAGGCAAAACTTTGGACGAATTGGCCGGCCTTCTGGCTGCATACCAGCCCTTGCACAACACCACCGACTTAGACACGCCGCAACGAGCCGTTCGCGCCATAGAAATCGCCGCTTACCAGGCTGCCCATCCCGAGGCCGAAGTCGAAGGCCGCCCCCTGCACAGTTTAGTGCTTGGCCTCGACCCGCCCCGCGAGTTGCGCCGAAAGCGTATCAGCGAACGGCTGCGTGCCCGCCTTGACGAAGGCCTGCTCAACGAAGTGCGCGCCCTGCTCAACGAGGGCATAAGCCCCGAAGACCTGATTTATTACGGCTTGGAATACAAGTACGTCACCCTGCATCTGACGGGACAACTAAGCTACGAAGAGATGTTCACCCAGTTAGAAACAGCCATCCACCAGTTTGCCAAACGGCAGATGACCTGGTTCCGGGGCATGGAGCGCCGCGGCTGCTGCATCCACTGGATAGACTTCGGCCTTCCCTTGGAGAAGAAGATAGAAGAAGCAATACGAGTTATGAGTTATGAGTTATGAGTTAGATTCCTTCGTCAATAAGAAAAACTTTTTCCTCATTGCCGGCCCTTGCGTCATTGAGGGCGAAGAGATGGCTTTGCGCATCGCCGAAAAGCTGTGTGAGATTACCGCCCGGTTAGACATTCCCTTCATCTTTAAAGGTTCTTACCGGAAAGCCAACCGCTCGCGCAGTGATTCCTTCACCGGCATCGGCGATGAGAAGGCGCTGCGCATCCTGCGTAAAGTGGGCGAGACCTTCGGCCTGGCTACGGTGACCGACATCCATGAGACGGCAGAGGCCGCACGGGCCGCCGAGTATGTAGACGTGTTGCAGATACCGGCCTTTCTTTGCCGGCAAACCGACCTCCTGCAGGCGGCAGGCCGCACGGGTCGCATCGTCAACATCAAAAAGGGACAGTTCCTTTCGCCACAGGCCATGGCTTTCGCCGCCCAGAAGGTGGTGGATACGGGCAATCGGCAGGTGATGCTTACCGAAAGGGGCAGCACCTTCGGCTATACCGACTTAGTCGTCGACTTCCGGAGCATCCCGCTGATGCGGCAGACCGGTTTCCCGGTCGTGATGGATGCCACCCATTCCCTGCAGCAGCCCAACCAGGCGGCGGGTGTCAGCGGCGGGTTGCCCCAATTGATAGAGACGATAGCCAAGGCGGCCATAGCCGTCGGTACCGACGGCCTTTTCATGGAGACGCATCCCGAGCCTTCCAAGGCCCTTTCCGACGGGGCCAATATGCTGCGCCTTGACTTGATGGAAGGCCTCTTGGAAAAACTGCTCCGCATCCGCCAGGCCATCGCCTCAGCCTAAGTCAGCCCAAGCAGCTAACCTGCTGCATCCGTTCTTCGTTGAGGATTTTTATCTTGCGCCCGTCAATGGCCACTAAGTTCTCCGACACGAAGGCGGAAAGGGTACGTATAGCGTTCGAGACAGTCATGTTAGAGAGGTTGGCCAAATCCTCCCGCGCCAGGTAAATGCTCAGGGTGGCGCCGTCGGCTTCAAGGCCGTAGCTGTCTTTCAGGAAAAGCAAGGCTTCGGCCATGCGTCCTCGAATATGCTTCTGGGTAAGATTGACCGTGCGCTGGTCGGCCACACCCAAGTCGATGGACAATTGCCGGATGATGAACATGTCCATGTTATAGTTGGTGGCCAACAGACGGGAAACAATGGCGAGGGGCACCAAGCAAACGGTTGAGCTTTCGAAGGCGGCGGCATCGGTCAGGTATTTTTCCCCTGCGAAATAGGCGCGATAGCCGAAATACTGCACGGGCTTAATCATGCGGATGATTTGGTTGCGTCCGCCCACGCCCGTTTTGGATATCTTCACCTTGCCGTGCAACAGGCACATCAGGTCTTTCGGAAGAGAACCTTCCAAATAAATAAACTCGTTTCTTTTGAAGTGCTCTATACGGCTATTTTCCCGAAGAAGTTTGCGTTCTTTCTCCGTTAATATACGCCACAAGTCTGCCAAATTTGAGGAAATATCTATCGCGTCTGTCATTTGTTTCTTCCACACAAGATAAAAACATGTTATAAAACATATTTTTATCGCGCAAAAATAAATATATCTTTTGAAGCGCTGTTTTTTTCTTCGGGGAAAAATGCACCGCCATGACGAATTTGGCCTATTTTTGTCAAAAAGCAGGAATGGGTTGAATCGCGTCACTTGGATATGGCTATTCTTATTTCTCCTGTCCGGCCTTCCGGCCAAGACGGAAGCGCAGTCGCCCCCGGCAGATTCGGTGATGCGGCGAGTAATAGCCAACGCCGGGCGCTACCGCGATTTGCTGCGCAACTATGAGGCCGAAGTGTACACGAAGGGGCGCACGCAAATCTTGAAGCAGAATTTCCTGATGCGCTATGCCGGCCACCTTTTCCCCGTCAACCGTAAGCATCCCGACATGGTCTTCGAGATGCTCAGCCTCTCGAAATTCGAAGCCCCCAATTCCTTCTTCCACGATTTCAAGGCGCTGAACGGAAGCAGCATCCCCAACAGGCGCAAACAACAGGAACTGCAGATGTTCCTAAACCTTAATATCTACTCCTCCACAGCCTTCGACGACGCCATCCTGATGCCCACGGCGGGACAGGCTTTCCGTTACTATGCCTTCCGCGTCGAATCGGTCGACACGCTGTCTGACGGGCAGCACGTTTTCCATGTGCGCTTCCGCCCCAAACGGGTCAGCCCAAAATTAGTCAGCGGCTACATGATGGTCTCCGACAGGGGTTGGACCATTCGCCGCATCGGCTTCTCCGGCCGCTACGCCTTCGCCGACTTCGGCCTTTACGTGGACTTTGGCCGACAAGTAAGCGACTTCAACCTGCCGGAAACCATAGACCTTTCCCTCACCTATCGGATGTTGGGCAACGTAGTGAGCAGCAGCTACCATTCGCGCTTCACCTACCTCTCCGTCGTGCGTGGCTGGGACGTGCTGGACTTAGTCACCGACAAACGCCCCAAGTTAGACCTGACCGACAGCTACGGCAATTCCGTATCGGGCGCCGTGCCCGTAGTTACCGACTCCACTTATTGGCGCAGCAAACGTGACCAGCCCCTGCTTGACGAGGAGAAGGAACTCTACGCCGGAGCGCAACTGCCCGCCGACAGTCTTTCCAACCCCTCTTACCGCAACGGAATGCTGCGCTTAGCCGAGATGATGGTCGGCGAC
>JAISGW010000112.1 GCA_031262895.1 Tannerella sp.
TTCCAATAATTCCAACTGCCTTTTTCTACGGAATCCTTGAAGGCTCTGAGGTCGTTCGCATCCCAGATGCCGTTGTGCACTTCGGAGGTCTGGGGTTTCTCCGTGGGGGAGTCGTCCCAACCGGGGACGTTGCCGAGGTCGAAAAGAATTTGCTCGCCGGGGGTGAAGGCGAAGTTGAAGGTGTAGCGGCGTCCCATCTGGAAGACAAACTGGCCGTCCGTTTGGGGATAGCTCGGCTTGCCCCTTGTCTGCCCTTTGGGGAAGGTACCGGGGAAGGAGAAGAGTGCCGTGTCGTGGTCGGCCACGGTCTTGCCGTCGCTGGAGACGGTAGAATAGACGACGCGCAGGGCCGGTTGGGACAAGTCGAAGGCGCGGCCGTTGTCCTGCAAGGCGACGACTTGCGGCAGGACGGGCAGGTCTTCGTTGGCCGAGGTCAGGCCCGTGAGACCGGAGCCGGGAGCCAGGCTGAGGCCTCCCGGAGGCAGCGCGGGCATGTAAGTCTGTTCGTTCCGGCCGGCCGGGGTCCAATAGACGTCGGCCGTGTCGCTTACGGGAGAGAGGTCGAGCCTGCCTTGGTTGTAAAGGTTCAGCAGTTCGATGCTGTTGATGACGAAGCTCAGGCTGCTGCTTTGGTTCTCGGCGGCAAAGCGGGCCATGGAAAGGGCATGCAGGAAGTCGAGTTGCACGGTGCGGCCTTCAGCCTCCGTCTGCGATTTCTTGGCGATGAGGAAGTCTTCGGCCTTCTTCGTCCCGATGGAGTTGGTCGGGACAGTATAGGAAATGATGGCCGAGTCGGTGCCTTCGGCAGCGGGCTTCGAAGCGAAGTAGTCCAGGTTGACGGAACCTGCGGGCGCGTAGGCGTAGAAGGAAAGTTTCTTGCCCTCGTCTTCGGGCCAATAGACCGGGGGCGCATAGTTCCAGGCCGAATTGTTCTTGACGACATTGAAGGGCGAGGCGTAAGTAAAGAGGCTGTCAACGGTGGGCGTGTCCCCTTCCTCCAGAATGCCTATGCGGAAGCTGGAGAGATTGTTGGCGTCAATGTCGGTGGTGCGGGTCTGCGCCGGCAGGGCGCGGAAAACGATGGAGCCTTCGGCAGGAACGGTTTCTTGCGGGTTCCTTTCGGCGACAATGTCCTGCGTGTCGGTGCAGGCGGCCAGTGCCATCTCAATCAGGGCGATGGCGGCAAAGACATAACAGGTTACGTCCTTAGGCGTGATACGGTTCTCTTTCATTAGAATTCGCTTTTTTGCATTTATGCCGCGAAAATAGGAGGACAAATTGTGCAAGGAATGACAAATCGTACAAAAGTGATTAGGGATTAGGGAACAGGGGGGCAGAAGTTATGACTTTTAACTACTTTTGAGGCGGATTTATATCCGTTCTATCTTTAATGAAAAACGAGACATTATTTTCAAATTAAAAAACAACCATGAAACAGGTATCATTCTTTTTAGCAGGCCTCTGTGGCGCCTTGCTGCTGTCATGCTCCCCTACCCCGAGCGGTTCCCTTTTTAACGGGAAAGATGCTTCCCGATGGCAGGCTTCCGGTTCCCAAAATGTTTCCGATGGCGTCTGGACTTTGTCGGGCGGCGCCACGGCCTTGTTGAAAAAAGGCGACTACAAAAACTTCTCGCTCAGCCTTGAGCTGCAAACTACGCCCGGCGGCAAGGGCGCCGTCTGGTTCCATACCGACCGGGGATTAGACAAAGGTTACCGCGTGGCCGTGAACAATGACCGCAGCGATCCCGTCTGGTGGCGAATGAGCGGCAGTTTAATTTCCGTGCGTAACCTGGCCAAGAGTTTTATAAAGGAAAACACTTGGTATAAGATGGAAATCCGGGTGGAAGGGCATTCCATCAAAGTTGGCATCAACGGCCAACCGGTGGTCGACTACATCGAACCGGCCAAGCCTTACCGCGTAGGAGCCAACAAGAACGCGCTGTTATCCGACGGCATCTTCGCCATCAGCAGCACAGGCAAGGGTGCCATCCGTATCCGCAGCATACAGGTTAAGGCCTTGCCCGAACTTGAGCCGGAGCAGTTGAGCGCCCAACTGTCCAAGGCGCTCAATGAGCAAACCGACAAGATTATCCGCCTGCATCAGGAAGATTTTCCCGTGCTTGACTACCACGTACACCTCAAAGGCGGGCTGAGCAAAGAAGTTGCAGCCGCCCAGTCACGCCGTTTGGGCATCAATTACGCCATCGCCCCCAACTGCGGCATAGGCTTCCCCATCCAGACCGACCAGGACATCAAAAACTTCCTCGATACCATGCGCACCCAGCCCTTCATCCTCCCCATGCAAGCCGAAGGCCGCGAATGGACCAAGACCTTCTCGCCTGAAGTGCGCGGGCAATTCGACTATATCTTCACCGATGCCATGACCTTCACCGACGACCACGGGCGCCGCACCCGCCTCTGGATTGCCAAAGAGACATGGATAGACAACGAGGAGAAGTATATGGACATGATTCTCGACCGCATCCTCAAAGTGCTCAAGGAACCGGCCGACGTCTATGTCAATCCCTGCTACCTGCCCCCGCAGATGCAGGACCGCTACGACCACTTCTGGACGGAAGCCCGCCAGGATCGCTTCATCAAGGCACTCAAGGAAAGCGGCAAAGCCCTCGAGATAAACGAGCTTTACCAGATTCCCTCGCTGGCTATCCTGCGCAAAGCCAAGGCCGCCGGTGTGAAGTTTACCTTCGGCAGCAACAACGTCACCCCCAACGTGAGCGACCTTTCCTACAGCCTGCGCATGAAAGACTCTCTCCAGTTGAAGCCTTCCGACATGTATAAGCCCAAAATCAAAATATGAGGTGATTCGCGTGACCATTCTCCGTTCTCATCATAATTTCTTCCTACTTTTGGCGCGGAAAATAATAAAAGGAATTAAATGATGAATAAGAAACGCATCCTATGTTGTCTGGCCGCCATGGCCTGCCTGCTGGGAGGGAGCGCCGCCAAAGCACAGCAGTCCGACCCTGTCAGCTTCACGCAAGAATGGAAACAACTTTCTCCCGAAGAAGCCGAAATCGTCTTCACGGGCACGATAGCCGAAGGTTGGCACGTCTATTCTACCGGCTTGCCTTCCGGAGGACCTATCTCCGCCACTTTCAATACCGATTCCATCAGCGGTGCGGAGCCGGAAGGAAAGCTCCTCGCCCAAGGCAATGAAATAGAGAAGCAGGACGCCGTATTCAACATGAAGCTGCGCTTCTTCGAGAAAAATGTCACATTCGTACAGAAAATCAAACTGCTGAGCAAGGACTATTACCTTGCCGGCTATCTGGAATACGGTGCCTGCAATGACGAGAGCTGCCTGCCCCCCACGCAGGTGGAATTCACTTACACAAAGGGGAAGGCTCCCGTGGCCACTGCGCCGGTAGCCGAAGCCACCCCAACCGCGAATACGCCCCCGGCCTCCTTGCAGGCCGAGGGCATTGGCGGCGCGCTCTGGACGCCGGTCATCGACCAGTTGAAAGCTTACGGCGAGCAAACCGGCCAGACCGCCGGCCGTTCCTGGGCTTATATCTTCCTGGCCGGTTTCCTCGGCGGATTAGTCGCCCTCTTCACTCCCTGCGTCTGGCCCATCATTCCGATGACGGTCAGTTTCTTCCTCAAACGCAATAAGGACAGGCGCAAAGGCCTGCGCGACGCCTATACCTACGGCCTTTCTATCGTGGTGATTTACCTCGTCCTCGGCTTGGCCATCACCCTGCTCTTCGGTGCCAGCGCCCTGAACGCGCTCTCGACCAACGCCGTCTTCAACCTATTCTTCTTCCTGCTGCTGCTCGTCTTTGCCGCCTCCTTCTTCGGGGCCTTCGAAATTACCTTGCCCTCGAAATGGAGCACCCAAGTGGACAGCCAGGCCGACAAGCGGGGCGGCCTGCTGGGGATTTTTCTGATGGCCTTCACCTTAGCCTTGGTCTCTTTCTCCTGCACCGGTCCCATCATCGGCTTCCTGCTGGTCGAGGTTTCCACCTCCGGCAGTATTATCGCCCCGGCCATCGGCATGTTGGGCTTCGCCATCGCCCTGGCACTGCCCTTCACGCTCTTCGCCCTCTTCCCCTCCTGGCTCAAAGGCCTGCCCAAGTCGGGCGGCTGGATGAACGCCGTAAAGGTGACGCTGGCCTTTATTGAGCTGGCATTTTCACTGAAGTTCCTCTCGGTGGCCGACCTGGCTTACGGCTGGCATATCCTCGACAGAGAAACCTTCCTCGCCCTCTGGATCGTCATTTTCGCCCTCTTGGGGCTTTATCTGCTGGGGAAAATCAAGTTCCCGCACGACGACGACAAAACCCGCGTCTCCGTGCCCCGTTTCTTTTTGGCGCTGTTCTCGCTGGCTTTCGCCGTCTATATGTTGCCCGGCCTCTGGGGCGCCCCCTTGAAGGCCGTCTCCGCCTTCGCCCCGCCGCTCAAGACGCAGGATTTCAACCTCTATAAAAACGAAGTGCACGCCCAATATTACGACTACGATGCCGGCATGGCCTACGCCCGCAGCCAAGGCAAGCCCGTCATGCTTGATTTCACCGGCTACGGCTGCGTGAATTGCCGCAAAATGGAAGCGGCCGTCTGGACGGACAATCGGGTGCGCGGCCTGATAGACAATGACTACGTGCTCATCACGCTTTATGTGGATGACAAAACGCCGCTTCCGAAACATATCCGCGTCATGGAAAACGGCCGGGAACGTACGCTGCGCACTATGGGCGACAAATGGAGCTACCTGCAAAGCAGCAAATTCGGCGCCAACGCGCAGCCTTTCTATGTGCTGGTTGACAACCAGGGCCGACCGCTCAACAAACCTTACGCTTACGACGAAGACGTTCCCAAATACGTGGACTTCCTGCAAACCGGCCTGAAAAATTTTAAGAAGTAAGCCTAATGGAAGCAACGGAAAGGAAAGCAATCATCGCGCTTTTGAAACGGGAAGTGGTGCCGGCCATCGGTTGTACGGAACCCATAGCCGTGGCCTTGTGTACGGCCAAAGCCTGCGAGGCCTTGGCTTGTCGCCGGCCTGAGAAAATCAAGGCCTCCCTCAGCGCCAATATTCTGAAGAACGCCATGGGCGTGGGCATCCCCGGCACGGGTGGCATGATAGGCCTGCCCATCGCCATCGCACTCGGCGCACTCGTAGGAAAATCGGAATATCAATTGGAAGTCTTGAAAGACACGACGCCGGAAGCCGTCGAACAAGGCAAGCAGATGATAGCGGACGGGCTTATCCATATTGCCCTCGACGAGAAGACGGATGAAAAGCTGTATATAGAAATCACCTGCGAAGCGGGAGGGCACGAAGCCAAGGCTGTCATCAGCGGCGGACATACCCGCTTCGTCTACTTGGAGCACGACGGGGAAATCTTGCTCGACCAAGGCGCCCCCTCCGCCGCTGAAGCAGAAGAGGGAGAGCCGGACTTGAACCTGCACAAGGTCTACGACTTTGCCATGACGGCGCCCCTCAATGAAATCGACTTCATCCTGGAAGCCGGACGCCTTAACAAGGCCGCCGCCGAGCGCTCGCTGGCCAACGGCCACTACGGGCATGCTTTGGGAAAGACCCTCTTCCATGCCCAAGGCCTGATGGGCGATAATACCTATACGCATATCCTCGCTTATACCTCGGCGGCCTGCGACGCCCGCATGGGAGGCGCGTTGCTACCCGTGATGAGCAATTCGGGCAGCGGTAACCAAGGTATCGCCGCCACCATGCCTGTGCTCGTTTACGCCGAAGAGCACCAGGCCTCGCGGGAAACGCTGGTCCGCGCCCTTACCCTCAGCCACCTGACCGCCGTATATATCAAGCAAAGCCTCGGGCGCCTTTCCGCCCTTTGCGGCTGCGTGGTCGCGTCGACCGGCTCCAGCTGCGGCCTCACCTACCTGATGGGCGGCGGATACGAACAGCTCACCTTCGCCGTCAAAAACATGATAGGCAATCTGACCGGCATGATTTGCGACGGGGCCAAGCCCGGCTGCGCGCTGAAACTGACCTCGGGGGTATCGACCGCCCTGCTTTCCGCCCTGCTGGCCATGGAAGGGAAATGCGTCAGCCCCGCCGAGGGCATCGTCGAAGAAGACGTGGACCGCAGCATACACAATCTCACCCGTATCGGTTCCGAGGGCATGTCGGCCACCGACCGCATGGTGCTTGGCATGATGACACACAAAAACAGGCCGTGAAAAAATTCACAGCCTTCCCCGGA
>JAISGW010000149.1 GCA_031262895.1 Tannerella sp.
TGCCACAGCTTCACGGCCGATGGCCGTTGCGTTTCGCTGCTGAAAATCATGCTGACCAATTTCTGTATGTACGATTGCGCTTATTGTGTGAACCGTCGCAGCAACGACATCCCCCGCGCTACCCTTTCGGTCACGGAGCTGGTAGAACTGACCATGGAGTTCTATCGCCGCAATTACATTGAAGGATTGTTCCTCAGTTCGGGGGTCGTGCGTAGTCCCGACTATACGATGGAGCGTCTGGTGCGTGCTGTCAAGGATTTGCGTGAGCTGCACCGTTTCAACGGATACATCCACATGAAGAGTATTCCTGGAGCCAGTCGCGAACTGGTGGATGAAGCCGGACGCTACGCCGACCGGCTGAGCGTGAACGTGGAAATCGCCCGCGAACAAAATTTGAAGCTGTTGGCTCCCGAAAAGGATCACCAGAGCATCTACAAGCCGATGCGTTACATTCAACAAGGTGTGCTGGCCTCAACGGAAGAGCGGCGCCACTTCCGTCATGCGCCCCGTTTCGCTCCCGCCGGCCAAAGCACGCAGATGATTGTGGGCGCCACCGACGAAAGCGACTTGGAGATACTCGGCCTTTCGACGGCCCTTTATCGGCAAGCCAGCATGAAGCGCGTCTATTACTCCGGCTATATCCCCGTCAATACCAAAGACCCCCGGTTGCCAGCCGTGGCGAAGGCCCCGTTAGTGAGAGAAAACCGCCTCTACCAAGCCGACTGGTTGATGCGCTTTTACGGTTTCAGAGCCACAGAGATTGTGGACGCGGCACAGCCTAATCTGGACTTGGAAATTGACCCGAAGCTGTCTTGGGCCTTGCGCCATCCGGAATTTTTCCCTGTCGACGTTAATCGCGCCGACTACGCGCTCATCCTCCGAGTGCCGGGCATAGGCGTAAAATCGGCCCAGCTCATTGTGGCTTCCCGGCGGCAGTCAAGGGTGACTGCCCCGGCTTTGCAGAAGATGGGTGTTGTCATGAAAAAGGCACGCTTCTTTATTAACTGTGGTGAATTGCCCAACAATCTGAACATACAAGATCTGCGGCCGGAGCAAGTCCGTCGCGCCCTGACTTCCCGCCGCCTGCTTCGCAAAGAAGCCGACAGCCGGCAACTTTCCTTCTCCTTTGCCGGATGATTGCCTTCCGTTACGACCAGAGTTTTGAAGGGCTGCTTACGGCCTTGTTCGACGCCTACTCTCGCCGGGAGTTTCCCGAACGTCTGCTTTCGCCCGGAGAAGTACCTCCTTTGTTTGTGGAAAGTCCGCACGAGGTACTCAGTGACCCGGTAAAAGCTGCCCGTGTATGGAAAGGGGTGCGGAGAAGGCTCAAACAGGGCGTTTGCAATATGCTACTGCAGGTTTGGCTGTCGGAACTTCCCGGTAGCGATGAGCTGCTGTTTCGTTATCTGCGCAAAGTCTTCGACGCCCGGGATGCTGTTTCCGTGGTGACGGATTTCACTGATAAGGACGTGCTCGAAACACAGCAAATCGCCCGCAAGGTGGACAACGAACGGGAACACTTGCTGCAGTTCGTTCGCTTCCAAAAGACGGCCGACGGCATCTACTTCGCCCCCGTGGCGCCTATATATAATGTGTTGCCGCTGACGACGAGGCATTTCGCCGCCCGTTTTGCCGACCAGCCTTGGCTCATTTATGACCTGAAGCGCCACTACGGCTATTACTATGATTTGAAGTCGCCCGTTGAGGTGCAGATGGCCGACGAAAGCGGCCTGATGGATGGCCAACTCGATGCTTCCCGCCTTGCCCCCGGCGAGCAGCTTTTCCAAAAGGCCTGGAAAAATTACACGGTTGCCCTGACCATACGTGAGCGGCTTAACCCTAAATTGCAGCGGCAGTTCATGCCCCGCCGTTTTTGGAAATATATGCCCGAAACCAGCTGACCCATGCCTGCTGACGCGTTCCGATTCAAACAATTTCTCATCCGGCAAGACCGTTGCGCCATGAAAGTGGGTACCGACGGCGTCTTGCTGGGCGCTTGGGCCGGCGAAGGCCGGAGCCGCCGTATCCTTGACGTGGGAACCGGCAGCGGACTGGTGGCGCTCATTCTGGCACAAAGGAACCCGGAAGCGGAAGTCCATGCGCTGGATATAGACGAGGTGGCCGCCCGACAAGCTGCCGAGAATGCCTCGGCCTCCCCCTTTGCCCATCGGATAAAGGTCTTTCCTTGTCCTTTTGCTGCTTATGCGGTTTCAACTCCTTGGAAATACGAACTCATCGTTTCCAATCCACCTTACCATACAGAAAAGCTGAAGAGTCCGAACGAGAAACGTGCCGCCGCACGCCACGACGAAGGGCTTCCCTTGGACGAATTGCTAAATGGAGCATCCGCACTCTTGGCTCCGGGCGGGCGCTTGGCACTGGTTTTACCAGCTTTGCGTGAAGGGAAACTGCGCGCTTTGGGCTTGGCTTGCGGATTGAAAATCGTACGCCGCGCGCTTGTGGCTACTGTGCCGACGAAGCCGCCCAAACGCATACTGGTGGAGCTGTCGGCCGATTTTTCCCTTCCCTGTCGCGATGAGGCATGGGCTATACAGGCTCCGGGCTGAGGCTATTCTGCGGATTTCCTTTCTTTGACAAAAGACTTTTACTTAGACCGTGGCCAATAAGGCCGGCCTTTTTCGAAGAAGCCGGTCACCTGCCCGAAGAGCGTACGTGCGTCTTGACGAGGCGAGGGATTTTTCGGCACCAATACTTTCAAGGCTTTGGGAAGGATGTGTATTTCTATATGTTCACCCGTTTCTATGGGTGTTCCGTCCAAGTGCATAACGCCGGGCTTCTGGCGGTCTATGGTCAGGCGTTCCGTCTGGAAAGTACGGATGCGGCTGTTCTTGTCTATCGTGCGGGTGAAAAGTTGCAATGCAATTTGCGGAACATCTAAGGGCGTGAAGGGCGTGAGCACAGTGATGTCCATCAGGCCGTCAGTCAGGCTGGCATGAGGGGCTATGTAAGCATTGTAGCCGTATTGCGAAGCATTGGCGCAGGCTACTAAAAAGGCCTCTTCACGAAAACATTGTTCGCCAATGGAAAGCGCATACACTTCGGGTTTATAGGCCAGATATTCTTCAATGGCACTTTTTACGTAGGAAAGCGAGCCACGGCGCTTCTCGGTGGCAAACTTCCGGCTGACCACCGCGTCGAAACCCACACCACAGGTAGTAAAGAATACGGAACCGTTGGCTTCACAGGCATCTATGGGTTGTTCGAAACCCTCGGCGATGATGTCGACGGCCCGTTTAGCATCCAAGGGAAGGCGCAATTCGCGCGCCAAACCGTTGCCCGAGCCTTTGGGAATGATGCCCAAGGTGGCTTCCGAGTACAACATGGCGCTGGCCACCTCGTTCACCGTCCCGTCGCCCCCGACGGCCAGGATGTATTTCGCGCCCTCCTTGAGGGCTTCCACGGTCAACAGGCTGGCATGCCCCGCATATTGGGTGAAAGCTATAGACAAGAGGTAGCCTTCCTCCTTTTTAAAGGCGGTCTCCAGCAATAGCGGCACTTTGCGTTTGGAACCTATGCCTGAGATTGGGTTGATGATGGCTTGGATTCTTATCGGTTGTTCTCTTGTTTCTCCCATAATTTTCTTTCGTGTAACGAGATACAAAAATAGGTTTTTTCGAGAAACTTTTGGCAGCAGCTCCCGCCCTCTGTGAAAAATTACTACTTTTGCCTTCTGATTCGGCGGATAGGCTGTCTAATGGGAAGTCGAAAGAATCTGCCCCGAGTGAATGTAAATAACAAATACGAGAATAATTTTCTTTATGACACTATTACAAGCAAAATTAGCAAAGTACGACGCACCGCAAAAGGCAATGGCCGCAGGCATCTATCCTTATTTCCGGAAAATAGAGAGCGAACAAGGCACGGAAGTAATTATTAACGGAAAGAAGGTGCTTATGTTTGGTTCCAATGCTTATACGGGTTTGACTAACCACCCCAAAGTAAGAGAAGCCGCTATTGCAGCCACCCGCAAATACGGCACGGGTTGCGCCGGTTCCCGCTTCTTGAACGGCACGCTGGACATACATGTCGAACTGGAAAAACGCTTGGCCGACTTTGTCGGAAAAGAAGAAGCCATCATCTACTCTACCGGTTTTCAGGTGAACCTGGGCGTCGTCTCCTGCCTGACGGGTCGCGAAGATTATATCCTCTGGGACGAACAAGACCACGCA
>JAISGW010000175.1 GCA_031262895.1 Tannerella sp.
GCCGGGCTGGCTTATGCCGACAAGGATTACGCGACAGCCAAGCAGTATTACGAGCAAGTCATTCAAAGCGGCGACACCCGTTACCGCGAAGAGGCTTGGGCGCGTAAGGCCGGCATCGAATACGACGCGAAGGATTACCGCGACGCCCTCGCCAGTTTCAAGCAACTGAAGGCCGTAGCCGAAGCACCCGCCAACCAGCAGGCCGCCCGCCTCGGCATCCTGCGCTCGGGCGAGCAAAGCGCGCAATGGCAGGACGCCTTGGATGCGGCCAACGAGCTGCTCGCTTCCGACAAGCTCTCGCCGGAAATCGGCATCGAAGCCCGCTATGTGCGCGCCAAGGCTTATCTGGCCACCCGCCAGGCGCGCAAAGCCCTCCCCGACCTCGAAGGCCTGAGCAAGGACACGCGCACCGTGCAGGGCGCCGAAGCCAAATACCTCCTCGCCCAATATTACTACGACAACCGGCAGGACGCCCAAGCCGAACAGGTGCTGAAAGACTTCATCGCCAACGGCACGCCCCACGCCTACTGGCTGGCAAGGGGCTTCATCCTGCTCTCCGACATCTATGCGCGCAAAGGCGAGGATTTCCAGGCACAGCAATACCTCCAAAGCCTGCGCAACAATTATAAAGGCAACGACGACATTGACGCCATGATTGAAAACAGATTAGCGAAACTCAAAAACCAAACGAAACGATGAATCCCTCTCAGATATTCCTCGCCGGGGCAGGCCTCTTCGCCCTGTGGGCCGCAGGCCCCGCCTCGGCACAGGCCCCGGACAGCCTGCGCACCCAGGGCGGCATGAACCGCGAGATGGTGCTGGAACGCGAATACAAGCCCACCGTAGCCGACGCCGACAAGGTGAACAGCCTGCCCGCCGTGCGGGAACCCCAGGTCACGCACGCCCCCATCGACTACGCGACAGTGGCCGCCCCCGTCGATCCGGCCCGCGTCATCCTCACCCTGCCCGCCGACAGCATCCTGAGCGGCATGCAATACAACACGAAGCGCGGCTATCTCAACCTTGGCGCCGGCTCTTACCTCAACCTCAACGGCGACTTCGGCTACCACCTGCTCAGCAGCGCCAAAGACCAATTGCAGATACGCCTCTCGCACCGCTCCTCCGACGGCAAGCTGACCTACGGCGAAGGCAACCTGACCGGCGAGAAGGTGAAAGCCAAACGTAACGACGAAGGGGGATTCCTCGACTATCGCCATGTCTTCCCAAAAGCCGCCCTCAGCTTGGGCGGCGACTACACGTACAAGGGCTACAATTACTACGGGGCCTACGAGATGGGGCTGTCCGAAGGCGATGAGATGCCGAACTTCGACCGCGACAGCCGGCAGGTGAACCAGCAGGCCCATTTCAAGGCAGGCATCACATCGCTGCCCGGAGCCAACTTAGATTACCGCTTCCTCCTCGACTACCGTTACTTCCAGCAGAAGTACGGCGCCGATACCGACGTCAAGGGGCTGAAAGAGCATAGCCTCGGCGCCGACTTGGGCCTGAGCGCCGGCTTCAACGGGAACCAGCGCATAGGCGTAGGCGGCCAATTCCATTATTTCTACTATCCCTACATCGCGGGCACGGACTCGGCCGACCGCTTCCGGAACCATTTCGAGGGCACCTTGACGCCCCGTTACAGCATAGAAGGCGACAATTGGCATATCCAAATCGGAGCCAACCTGATGTACGTCTCCAAAATCGGCGACTATACGGATAGCCACTTCTTCCTTTCGCCCGACGTGAAGGCCGACCTGCGCATCGGTTCCAAGACCCTCCTTTACCTGTCGGCAGGCGGGGGCATCCGTTCCAACAGCCGCTACCAGCTCACGGAAGAGAACCCTTACGTGGGCATGATGTGGCAAGCCGATCCCTCGCGCATTCCCCTCGACGCCCGGCTCGGCCTGAAGAGCAATCTCCTGCCCGGCTTCTGGTTTCATGTCTTCGGAGGGTACCGCATCACGAAGGACGACTACTTCTACACCGTGCAGCAGTATGCCTACATGCCGGAGGGCTGGGGCAACCTCAGCCGTCCCTTCGCGCTCAATTCGCGCCAGCTCTTCGGCGGCCTGGAGTTGAAGTACGCCTACCGCAAGCTGGTGGAAGTTTCGTTGAAGGGAATCTACCACCATTACAGCGACCTGAGCGGCGACTATGTGGGCGGCACGCCCGACTACCGGCCTTACGGGAAGCCCAAGGTGGAGGCCAAGGGCAGCGTCATGCTGCGGCCCGTCGCCCACTTCTCCGTCGGCATGGACTATTACATGGCAACCGACCGCTGGGCGTATATCACCTGGAACGAGAAGATGAAGGACGTCCGCGAGCTGTCGGTCACCGGCAGCTATGCCTTCAACAGCACCTTCGGCATTTACGTGAAGGGCAGCAACCTGCTCGGAGAGAAATACGAATACGTTTACGGTTACCCCTTGCAGGGACTGACCCTGATGGGCGGGCTGAATATTAATTTCTGAGACAATAAGACTTATAAGACTATGAGACCATAAGACTATAAGAAAAAATCTTAAGGTCTAAAAGTCTTAAAGTCTTAAAATCTAAAGGTCTTAAAGTCTAAAAGTCTAACGGTCTTACAGTCTAAAAAAACAGATTTGAAGAAGATGAAAGTACTAAAGTTCGGAGGCACCTCCGTAGGCTCGGCTGAGCAGATGAAGAAAGTGGCCCGGTTGGTTGCGGGCGAGAAGAATATCGTCGTCCTCTCGGCCATGGCCGGAACAACCAACTCGCTGGTCGAAATCTCGGAATACCTCTACAAGAAGAACCCCGACGGGGCCAATGAAATCATCAACAAGCTGGCCACGAAATACGCCGGCCACGTGGAAGCCCTCTACGGCAGTCCTGCATACAAGGCCAAGGCCAAGGCACTCATCGATGAGCGCTTCGACTACATCCGCACCTTCACCAAAGACCTCTTCACCCTCTTCGAAGAGCGGGTCGTGCTGGCGCAGGGCGAGTTGATTTCCACAGGCATGATGCTCCTTTACCTGCAGGAGCAGGGCGTCAAGGCCGTCATGCTGCCCGCCCTCGACTACATGCGCACCGACAAGAACGCCGAACCCGACCCGGCCTACATCCGCGAGAAGCTCTGCGCCCTGCTCGACGAGCACCAAGACGCCGACCTCTACCTCACCCCAGGCTACATCTGCCGCAACGCCTACGGCGAAATCGACAACCTGCAACGCGGCGGCAGCGACTACACCGCCTCCCTGATAGGCGCCGCCGTGCACGCCGAGGAAATCCAGATATGGACCGACATCGACGGCATGCACAACAACGACCCCCGCTTCGTGGAAGGCACCGCTCCGGTGCGCCACCTCCACTTCGAGGAAGCCGCCGAACTGGCCTATTTCGGCGCGAAAATCCTGCACCCCACCTGCGTGCAGCCGGCTAAGTATGCCAACATTCCCGTGCGCCTGCTCAACACCATGCAGCCCCAGGCGCCCGGCACCCTCATCTCCAATGCCACCGAGAAGGGCAAAATCAAGGCCGTGGCCGCCAAAGACAATATCACCGCCATCCGCATCAAGAGCGGCCGCATGTTGCTGGCCACCGGCTTCCTGCGCAAGGTCTTCGAGATATTCGAGAACTTCCAGACCCCTATCGACATGGTGACCACCTCGGAAGTGGGCGTATCCTGCACCATCGACAACCGCAAGCACCTCGACGACATCGTCAACGACCTGAAGAAATACGGCACCGTGTCGGTCGACGACGACATGGTCATCGTCTGCGTGGTCGGCGACATGAAATGGGAGAACCTCGGCTTCGAAGCCAGCATCGTCAATGCCCTCAAGGATATCCCCGTCCGCATGATTTCCTATGGCGGGAGCAACTACAACGTCTCCCTCTTAGTGAAAGCTTCCGACAAGAAGCGCGCCCTCCAAGCCCTGAGCGACTACCTTTTTAAAAACTGAACCCGCAAACGGGGAGCCGTGAAAAAATTCACAAGCCTCCCTGAGGCTGGGGAAGGCTCTGAAAAAATTCACAGGCTTCCCTGAGGCTGGGGAAGGTTCTGAAAAAATTCACGGGCTTCCCTGAGGTTCGGGCGAGGTCGTGAAAAAATTCACAGGCTTCCCTGAAGCTGGGGAAGGCTCTGAAAAAATTCACGGGCTTCCCCGAGGTCCGGCGGAGGTCGTGAAAAAATTCACGGTTCCAAAATTTCCAAATACCAAGCATCATGATGAAAGGAATCTTTCCCTTAGACAAATTCAAGGCGTACGAGACGCCTTTCTACTACTACGACATGCAGTTGCTCGACGAGACGCTGCGCACCGTGACGGCCGAAGCCGGCAAATACGCCTACCGGGTGCACTACGCGGTCAAGGCCAACGCCAACCCGCGCATCCTTGGGCGCATCGCCGAGGCAGGGCTGGGGGCCGACTGCGTGAGCGGCGGAGAGATACGCGCCGCCCTCGCCGCGGGCTTCCCCGCCGAAAGGATAGTCTTCGCCGGCGTAGGCAAGGCCGACTGGGAAATCAAGCTCGGCTTGGAAAGCGGCATTGCCTGCTTCAACGTGGAGTCGGCCGCCGAGCTGGAGGTCATCAACGAGCTGGCCGCCGAATTAGGCAAGACGGCCACCGTCGCCCTGCGCGTCAATCCGGAAGTCGACGCCCATACCCATGCCAAGATAACGACCGGCATGAAGGAAAACAAGTTCGGCATCAACCTCGGCCTGCTGGGGAAGGTGCTCGACAGTCTGCCCGCGCTGCCGCACCTGCGCCTCAGCGGGCTGCACTTCCATATCGGCTCGCAAATCACCGACCTCTCCGCCTTCCGCGCCTTAGCCATCCGCGTCAACGAGCTGCAGGACCGGCTGGAGGCGCGCGGCCTGCAGTTGGAAAGCATCAACCTCGGCGGAGGGTTGGGCATAGACTACTACCACCCCAACCATCTGCCCATAGCCGCCTTCGGCAACTACTTCGCCGCCTTCCACGAACTGCTGCAATTGCGCCCCGGGCAGCAGGTGCATTTCGAACCCGGACGTTCCATCGTGGGGCCTTGCGGCTCGCTCATCTCCAAAGTCCTTTACGTGAAGGAAGGCGAGGTGAAGAAGTTCGCCATCCTCGACGCGGGCTTCACCGACCTCATCCGGCCGGCCCTCTACGACGCCTACCACCGCATCGAGAACCTCTCGAGCGAGGAGGCCGAAGAAGTCTACGACGTGGTAGGCCCCATCTGCGAGTCCAGCGACGTCTTCTCCCGCGACACCGAACTGAACCGCGTCCGGCGCGGCGACTACTTCGCCATCCGCTCGGCCGGCGCCTACGGCGAAATCATGGCCTCGCAATACAACTGCCGCCGCCTCCCCGGCGCCCGCTTCAGCGACGAATAATATGTACATTTGTGCCTCCAGATTTTCAAAGTCATGGCAACATATCAAATACAAATCAATGAACGGACCCATCAGGGGAAACAATTGCTGGCTTCTTTAAAGGCGGCCACGGGTATCGTCACCTTCCTCGTACCGAAAGTCAATGAAACCGATGACAGTCTGATGACGGAAGATGCCTTCTTCTCGAAAATTGACCGTTCGCTGCAGGAAGCGAAAGAAGGGAAAGTCATACGGAAAAAGGAAGGACAATCCATCGGCGACTTCTTGGCAGAATTATGTACGGAATAATCTTCACGGAAACCGCGCGAGAAGACGTAAGGAAATTACGAAACGAACCGCAAGCTTTTGCCAAGTTGGGCAAATTGCTTGCGGAATTGGAAATACATCCCTTTACAGGAACAGGCAAACCCAAGCCATTGCGAGGCGACAGGGCCGGGCAATGGTCAAGGCGAATTACCGACAAACACCGATTGATATACGAAGTAAACGACAAGGTCGTAGAAGTCCTTGTCGTTTCGACTTATGGTCATTATGATGATAAATAAAACGAACGATTACCAGGAGGCGGCCGCGTATATCGCCGCCAGAATAAACCGGAAAATACAGACGGGCATCATCCTCGGCAGCGGCCTCGGCCCCTTGGCCGAGCATATCCGGGAGGCCGCCGTCATCCCTTACGCCGACATCCCGCACTTCCCCCTCTCCACGGCTCCCGGCCACAAGGGCAACCTGATTTGCGGGCTGCTCGACGAGACGCCCGTGCTGGCCATGCAGGGGCGCTTCCATTATTACGAGGGCTACACGATGCGGCAGGTGACCTTCCCCGTCCGCGTGATGCGCCTCCTCGGCCTGCGGAACCTGTTAGTCTCCAACGCGGCCGGCGGCATCAACCCCGACTTCCGCGTGGGCGACCTGATGCTCATTCGCGACCATATTAACCTCATGCCGAATCCCCTCATCGGGCCGAACGACGAGGACTTCGGCCCCCGCTTCCCCGACATGACCCGGGCCTACGACCGCGACTTCCTGCATCTGGCACACGAGATTGCCGCCCGCGAAGGCATCCCCCTGAAAGAAGGGGTCTACCTGGGCTTGACCGGCCCTTCCTACGAGACGCCGGCCGAGTACGCCTTCTTCGGACGGGGCGGCGCCGACGCCGTGGGCATGAGCACGGTGCCCGAGGTCATCGCCGCCCGACATGCGGGCCTGCGCGTCTTCGGCATCTCCGTCATCACCAACGAGGCCCACCATTTTGCCGACGATTTCGTCAACGACGCCAACGAGGTGCTCCGCGCCGCCAACGCCGCCGCCGAAAAAATGACCCTCCTCTTCACCCGACTCATCCAACAAATACAAGCATGACAACCAAACTGACCCAATTGACGATGAGCGGCTTCAAATCCATCGCCCCCGAAAAGCCGCTGACGATAGAATTGGGCGACGTGACCGTCCTCCTTGGTGCCAACGGCTCCGGCAAAAGCAATATCATCAACTTCTTCAAGATGATGAGTTTTATGATGACTGGAAATTTCCAATCATACATTGCAAAAACAGGAACAAGTGAAGTCTTTTTTTATTATGGACTAAAGCATACAGAACATATTGACGGGAAATTGCTCTTTGAAGACAAAAACAATAAAGACACCTACCAATTTTCATTGACGCATGCTGTTCCAGACACGTTGATTTTTAATTCTGAGGTAATTGAATGGCAAAAAGAAGGTGACGACAAACCGTTCAAGCTCCCATTAGAATTAAATTTCAAAGAATCAGCCTTATTAAATTACAAAAGCAACCAAACGGCACATGTCATTTACAAGCGATTGGCGAATTGTAAAGTTTATCAGTTTCATGATTCTTCACCGGAATCCAAGATAAGACAAGCCTCACATAAAGACCTTGCGGATTACTTGCAAGCTGAAGGGGGAAACCTTGCTGCCTTTTTATATCGTTTGAAGGAAAAATTCCCGGCTTATTATGGTAAAATCATTCGATATATTCAGCAAGTCATGCCGCAGTTTCATGATTTCTACTTGGAACCAAACGAAAAGGGTTTTGTCATGTTAAAATGGACTGACAATTCACCCGATGACTACATGATGCTTCCACAGCAGTTTTCCGACGGCACCATCCGCTTCATCGCCTTGGCTACCCTGCTGCTACAACCGCCGGAAACCATGCCGAACCTCATCCTCATTGACGAGCCGGAACTCGGCTTGCATCCCTACGCCATTAACCAATTAGGCTACATGATAAAGGCAGCTTCAGAGCATGCACAAGTCGTCGTGGCCACCCAATCTCCGGGATTGGTAGACGAGTTCGAAGCCAATCAAGTGACCGTTGTTGAAAAAGATGAAGAAAAAGGCTGCACCATCGCCCACAAGCTGAATGAAGACGATTTGAAAGCTTGGCTGAAAGATTATTCGCTTGGGCAATTGTGGAACAAAGGCGTATTCGGAGGACAACCATGAATCAAACCATACTGCATATCCTTTGCGAAGGGAAAACGGAAAAGCGTTTCGCGGACAAAGTGCTGAAGCCTTATCTGCATCCCCTCAGCGTAAAATCTGTTGATATAGGCGGCATGCACAATTATGCACAAGTAAAGAATAATATAAACGCACTGTTCAAGCAATATCCCGACAACGACTATGAACAGCACCTCTTTACAAGCATGTTCGACCTGTATGCCCTGTCCAACGACTTCCCCGCATATAAAGAAGCCGTCCAAATATCCGACCCATACCAGCAAGTAGAAAAATTGGAAGCAGCCTTCAAAGAAGAAATCCAGTCAAAGCAATTCCTTCCTTATATACAACTGCACGAATTCGAAGCCTTGGTCTTTTGCGGCTTAGAGTTTTTGAAGGCCGATTATCCTGATAAAGCCAAAGGCATAGAACGATTGAAGGAGATTCTCGAAAAGTATGACGGTAAACCGGAACGAATAAACGACAGCTATGATACAGCCCCTTCGCGGCGCATCATAAAAGAAATCGGAAAGCAATACAACAAGCCCCAATCCGGCACTTATGTGACGGCCCAAGTGGGCATCCCCGCTTTGAAGGAACGTTGCCCCCATTTCAAGAAATGGATGGAGAAACTCGAAGAACTTGGTAAACAATAAATACACTTAAAGCATGACAACACGTAGAGATTTTTTGACGAAAGGACTGCTGGCCGGCGCCGGCGCCCTGATGATTCCCGAACTGGCCAAAGCCGTCGCCAAGGAAAGCCTCCCCGCTTCGGCCCCTAAAATCAGCCTGAAAAAAGACACGGTCATCCTCCTGCAAGGCGACTCCATCACCGACATGGGACGCGACCGCAAAAGTAACCAGTGCAACACCTTCCAGATGCTGGGCAACGGCTACCCCCTCTTCCTGGCCGGACAATTGCTGGCCTCCCACCCCACCGACAACCTGAAAATCTACAATCGGGGTGTCAGCGGCGACAAGGTATTCCAACTGCGCGACCGCTGGGAGGTGGATTGCATCGCCTTCCAACCCGACGTGCTGAGCATCCTGGTCGGCGTGAACGACTACTGGCATACGCTCATCGGTGGCTACAAGGGTACCTTGGCCGATTACGAGAACGAGTACCGCGACCTGCTGCGCTATACGAAGGAGAAACTGCCCAAGGTGCAGTTGGTCATCGGCGAACCTTACGCCCTGCGCGGCGGCTCGGCCATCGAGGATACCAAATGGTTTCCTATGTTCGACGGCTATCGGGCCGTGGCTCGGAAGTTGGCCGACGAGTTCCAGGCCGTCTTCGTGCCTTATCAGGCCGGCTACGACGCCGCCATCAAAAAGATGCACACGCGCTACTGGTGTGCCGACGGCGTGCATCCCGACCTGCCCGGTCGCCAGCTCATGGCCAACCTCTGGTTAGAAGCCGCCGGCTTGGCTTAAGCCGCCCTTTGCCCCATAAATTTCACAAGGCTCCGCTCCGGTGGGGCCTTGCTCTTTTCTGTCGAAACACAATACAAACCCACCATTTTTTCCATCTTCCAGCCAAACGCTATGAAGAAGTTAGTACTTTTGCGCCGTTCCTGCTCTCGGAAGCGTCCGGGGCTTAGGGAACAAACGTAAGGAAACGGAAAGCGTTACGATATTATCCTTAATCTGAAATCTCGACAATTTCGATCTCCAGGATAATAGACAAGAACGCTCACGTCAATGCTATATATCCATCTGTAAAGGATGCTTATATGACAAAGGCGTGGGCTATTGTTTACCACTTGGAGATAGGCAGTCGAGAGCCTCAGATTAAGTGGTATGCAATAGTTCCCACGCTTTTCTTATATAGAGAAAC
>JAISGW010000077.1 GCA_031262895.1 Tannerella sp.
TGGGACGACTCCCCCACGGAGAAACCCCAGACCTCCGAAGTGCACAACGGCATCTGGGATGCGAACGACCTCAGAGCCTTCAAGGATTCCGTAGAAAAAGGCAGTTGGAATTATTGGAAGGACGAGAACGGCGTGGTCAACCTCCGCGACAACATTGACATGAGCAGCGCAACTCTGGAAGCCATAGGGACGATAGATGACGATAATATGAATATTTTCTCCGGCACATTCGACGGCAACGGGCATAAGATATATAATGTGCATTTTAAAGAAAATTCCGTCATGGCCAAAGAAGATCTTTATGCTTCGGCTCTTTTCGCCTTAACCATGAATGCTTCCATACAAAACCTGCGCGTAGAAGCAACGGTCAATTCAAATGGTACACCTACCAATACGCATGATGGTGCCTTAGCGGAAGGCGGTATAATCGGTATGGCCATAGGTGTAACTTCGCTAAAAAATTGCTCGTTTTCCGGCAGCATTGGCAGCAATAATGCCAATACACCTATGGAAGCCGGCGGCCTGATTGGTTCCGTATCCACCATGCCGACTATAACAATGGAAAATTGTTATGTTAATAATACTGAAATAAAAGGAGAGAAAGTCGGTGGTTTGGTTGGCTACGTTAGTTATGATAAAAATGTGGACACGCTTACCTTCACAGCTTGCCATGTCGTGAACACCAACATAAAAACGTCGGATGCAGGCAAATATGCGGGTGGATTGTTAGGGGGAATTATAGGAGATAAGCACTTTACCGCGAATATAAATTCCTGCTATGTGACGGAAACAGCTGAAAACCTCGGTAAGGTTTCCATTTCTTCCGCCAAAGTAGCGGGCGGGCTACTTGGTTTTAGCTATGTCGACGTTAAATTGACCGGCTGTTTCAATTCCGTATGGCTTAATGGAACAACAAGCAATGCCGCTTTAATAGGAGGAGCCGATGGCGCACCGGAAGCTTATGGATGTTATGGTATATTCAGCGACAGTGCTACCCCTATCTTGTTAGGCCCCGATTCCGGTGGTGATTCACAAAGCCTCAACGACAGTAACAACGGCGTCTTTACCGGCAGCAGCGCTTCTGATGCCTTGCGTAACTTCTATGGCGGCAGTGCCCTGAACGACCTGAACGCCGCCCTTATAGGCAGCGGCTACCAATATAAGGCCCCCGATGACAAGGCCTCCTATCCTGTCTTAATAAAACAATAACTAATTGATAGTAGAACAACATACAAGTCGTCAATTATAATTATATGCTCTGAACATACAAAGCTCAATCAGGCCCTCTTTTCCCTTGCACGGAAAAGGGGGCTTTTTTCATACCGCGGGATAAGCTTGCCAACAATCTTCTAAATACTAAACACTAAACACTAATTCGTATCTTTGCGCCCGTTATTTAAGAAACTATGATAGAAGAAGTGAAGAAGGCCTGCCTGGTGATGCGTGAGGGCGGCCTTATCTTGTATCCTACAGATACGATTTGGGGCATCGGCTGCGACGCCACCAATCCTGCCGCGGTGGAACGCGTTTATGCGCTTAAGCGGCGTAACGACAGCAAGGCATTACTCGTCTTGGCAAGCAGCGAAGCTATGCTCGAAACCTACGTGGAAAACGTGCCTGAGGTGGCCTGGCAATTGATAGAGGCGGCCGACAAACCTTTGACCATTATTTACGACAAGGCACGCAATTTGGCGCCCAACCTTATCGCCGCCGACGGTTCCATCGGCATACGTATCACCTGTGAAGCCTTTTCCAAGGCTTTGTGCGAAGCATTCCGCAAGCCGGTTGTCTCGACCTCGGCCAACCTTAGCGGTCAACCTTCACCGGCCAATTTCCCGGAAATATCGCAGGAAATCCGTGAAGGGGTAGATTATATTGTGGATTACCGCCGCGATGAAATCGCTAAATCTGTGCCTTCAAGCATCATCAAGCTGGGCGAGGGGGGCGTATTCAAAATCCTGCGATGAGAAATTGCCGACAGCGGGCAAAATATTTGATAGCCGACTTCCTGTCGGCTTCGGTGGCTTGGGCCTTGTTTAACGTATTGCGTTATTATGAGGTGGCCGCCTATATCGGCTTCGGCAGCTTAGGCTTTTACCTGAACTACCCCAAGGTATGGGCAGTACAGCTGTGTGTGCCCTTCTTTTGGCTTTTGTTGTACTATTTCTCCGGCTATTATAACAAACCCTTCGGCAAATCGCGCCTGAGCGAATTCTTTTCCACCTTCCTCTGCGTCCTTTTGGGTACTACGTTGCTCTTCTTCCTCGTGTTGTTGAACGACCTGCCCCGTTCCTTTGAGGTTTACTACCAATTGTATTTTGCCCTGCTGGGTCTACAATTCGTGTTGACCTATTTGCCGCGGCTCTGCATCACTTTGCGGGGCCTTTCCCTTTCTAAGCGGGAAGGCTGGGCTTTGAAAGTTCTGATTATAGGTACCGGCCCGCGCGCGGAGAAGATAGCCGACAGCCTCTCCGGCCTTGGCTACCGTATTTTGGGCTTCGTGAACGAAAACAAAGTGGAAGAAACGACGATTCCATCGGAAAAATGCCTGGGCACGACGGCCGACTTGCCTCGCCTCGTACCCGAAAGGCAGGCCGATGAAATCATTGTAGCCACGGAAGTGGAAGGCAACGACCAGCGCCTTCGCCTGCTTTATAGCCTCTACCGGTACAAATGCCCCATCAAGCTGCTGGCCGACCAGTCTGGCCTCTTCTCGAAGGTGCGGCTGAAGACCATCCTCGGGCTTCCTCTGGTAGATGTCTCTGACAACAATTTCTCCGAAATGGAGAAGAACATCAAACTTTGGGGCGACAAGCTGGCGGCCGCCTTTGCCTTACTGTTGCTTTCGCCCCTTTTCGCCTATATAAGCTATAAGGTGAAGCGTGGTTCGCCCGGTCCAGTACTTTTCAAGCAAGAACGGCTGGGCTATGGCGGGCGACCCTTTCTGATGTACAAGTTCCGCACCATGTATGTGGGTTCGGAAGAAGACGAGCCGCTACTGGCCAAGGCCGATGACAAGCGCATCACTCCCTTCGGGCGCCTGATGCGGAAATACCGTCTCGACGAGCTGCCGCAGTTCTGGAACGTGCTTCGCGGCGACATGTCGCTGGTAGGCCCCCGGCCCGAAAGGCGCTATTTCATCGAACAAATCGTGAAGAAAGCGCCGTATTATTATCTTTTGCACAACGTGCGCCCCGGCATCACCTCGCTGGGCATGGTCAAGTACGGCTACGCCAGTTCGGTGGATGAGATGGTCGAGCGTTTGGAATACGACATGCTCTATTACGAGAACATGTCCTTGCTTTTGGATTTGACAATATTGGCCTACACGGTACGTACCGTGGTTACAGGCAAAGGTATATAACGCATTTATGGAGGATATCAAACAAATTTTTTACAAGTTCCTGCTATGGCGGGAACGTCGCATCAAGGAAAAGCATTTCGTCTTGTTCCTGAGTTTTCTGGTCGGCCTGTGTTCCGCCGCTGCCGCCATCATCCTGAAAAAACTGATTCATCTGATGCAGCAATTGCTCACGCAGAACATGGACGTCAGCCAGGCCAACTTCCTTTTCCTTTTGTATCCGGTCATCGGCATCCTGTTGTCCGGTCTGTTCGTCAAATACATGGTGCGTGACGACATCAGCCACGGTGTGACGAAGATACTTTACGCCATTTCGCAACGCAAGAGCCGCATCAAGTCGCACAACATCTGGAGTTCCACGGTGGCCAGTTCCGTGACCATAGGCTTCGGCGGTTCGGTGGGAGCCGAGGCGCCGGTCGTATTGACTGGGGCGGCCATAGGCTCCAACCTGGGGCGGCTTTTCCACATGGAGCAAAAAACGCTGATGCTGCTGGTCGGCTGTGGGGCCGGCGGTGCCATCGCAGGCATCTTCAAGGCACCTATAGCCGGATTGATGTTTGTCATCGAGGTGCTCATGCTCGATTTGACGACGGCTTCTGTGATGCCTCTGTTGATTTCTACTGTAACGGCAGCTACTACTTCCTATATTTTTATGGGTACGGAAGCTATGTTCAAGTTTTCGCAGACCGAGCCTTTCCAATTGGAGCGTATCCCTTACGTGCTCCTTTTGGGTATTGTTTGCGGTCTGCTTTCGCTCTATGTCACTCGTATGATGAGTAACGTGGAAGATTTCCTGCGACCTCTGGGTTATTGGAAGAAGTTTATCATCTGCGGTGCGGTGTTGAGCTTGCTCATCTTCCTTCTGCCCCCCCTTTACGGTGAAGGCTACGACAGCATCGGTTTGCTGCTCAATGGGCATTATGCGGATTTGCTCAACAAGAGCTTGTTTTACAACTGGCAAAGTTCCTATTTCGGGCTGCTGTTCTTCATGCTGCTCATTGTGCTCACAAAGGTCTTTGCTTCGAGTGCGACGAACGGTGGTGGCGGCTGCGGCGGTGTCTTCGCGCCCAGTCTCTTTCTGGGTTGCGTCTTGGGCTTTATCTTCGCCCATACCTCCAATTCTTTCGATTTTACCCGTTTCCTTTCCGAGAAAAACTTCGCTTTGCTGGGCATGGCCGGCGTGATGGCCGGCATCATGCACGCCCCGCTGCTGGGCGTCTTTCTGATTGCCGAACTGACTGGCGGATACGACCTTTTCCTCCCGTTGCTTATTGTTTCCATGAGTTCTTACCTGACCATCATCGCCTTTGAACCGCACAGTATTTATGCCATGCGCCTGGCCAAGACCGGTGAACTGCTCACCCACCACAAGGACAAAGCCGTGCTTACCTTATTAAATACGGAAGGCATCATTGAACGTGATTTTATCACTCTCGGTCCCGACATGACCCTTGGCGACGTGGTCAAGGCCATCGGGCGCAGCAAGCGTAACGCCTTTCCCGTCATCAACAAGGACGGCATCCTGCTGGGCATCGTGCAGCTCGACAACATCCGCAATATCATGTTCCGGCCGGAACTTTACGACCGCTTCCGCGTGGATAAGTTCATGGTGTCACCCACGGCCAAGATTCCGGTCGACACGCCCATGGACAAGGTGATGCAAATCTTCGACGACACCAAGGCTTGGAACCTGCCCGTCATTGACGCCCAAGGCCGTTACATAGGATTCATGTCGAAGTCGAAGATATTCAATTCCTACCGCGAAGTGCTGGTCGATACCCTTTCGGCCGACTAAGCTCTTGCGGGTAGGCCGCCTTTCCTCGCTTTTTGGATATTTAGAAGGAAGGCCTATCTTTGCGGACATTTTTTATTATTTAGAACAGATTTCATACATACTAAACAATGAGAATTTACCTTAGTATAAAGGGCAAGGTCGGGTTATGCCTGGCCGTGCTCTTTGTTTTGCCGCTCTGCCTCCGTGCCCAAGACGCCAAAGAAGTGTTCCGCGTAGCTGCTCCGGCCACTGTTACCATCTGGAATTGGAACGGCAGCAAATGGATAGGCTTCGGTTCCGGCTTTTTCGTCAGTCCGGGCTTAATCGTCACGAACTTTCACGTGGTGGATGGTGCGAAAGAACTTTACTGCTTCCCTTATCCATACAGGAATGACAATTATTTCAAAATTCAAGGCTATGCGCAAGCCAATAAGGCTATAGATTTGGCTATCCTAGTAGCGGCTGTGCCAAGTAAGTCAACCCTTCGCTTGTCAAATATGAAGGTAGAAATAGGTGATAAGATATTTGCCTTGGGAACACCGGATGATCCGGCTTTAAATGCGACGATTTCTCCCGGCATCATTAGCGGGGATTTACGTCGTTCCAGGAATAAGATGTTATATCAATTCACAGCTCCTACTTCTCACGGAAGTAGCGGCGGCCCCTTACTTAATGCTTCAGGAGAAGTCATAGGGATAGTAAGTAGCGGAGTAGACCGGGATGCTGCCCAGAATTTAAATTTTGCCATTCCAGCCCCATACCTTAAAGCCATGCTTGATCGAGGAACGCGAACGATGCGTCCCGTATCCGATTTCTACCATCCGCAACCAGTTACGAAACAACCCAGCGTTCATTCGCACGACGTGGCCTTTGCCGGGGCAGGCGGAACGCACCGCATCAATTTGGGCAATCCCGGTTCTTATGAGGTGGATGCTTTGGATGCCGATTGGTTCAGCGTGAAGAAATTTCCTAACTACGTGCTCATTTCCTGCGATGCGAATTCGGATAGTCCGCGGAAAAGCTGGTTCATTTTGGCAAAAGGGCGGCAATTCATCCGCGTGAACGTCAGCCAGGCTGCCGCCGAACATCCTGAAGACAGCGACGAAGACGACGATGAAACCGATGTCGACGGATTTCTACAAGGCAGACTATAAGATTGCGGCCTCTTGTGCGTTAATGTTTTAAATGAATAGAACCGATATGGAAACAAAAGACCTGCGCATCGTCTTTATGGGGACACCGGAGTTTGCCGTGGAAAGCCTCCGCACTTTGGTTGAGAAGAAATATAAGGTAGTGGGTGTCGTTACTATGCCCGATAAGCATATAGGCAAGCACCAAAGCGTTCTGCAAGCCGGTGCCGTGAAGCAATATGCCCTTGAGGCGGGACTTCCGCTGCTACAACCCGAACGCCTGAAAGACGAAGCCTTCCTCGAGGCTCTGCGTGCCTGGAAGGCGGACCTGCAAATCGTCGTGGCCTTCCGCATGTTGCCTGAAGTCGTCTGGGCTATGCCTCCATTGGGCACCTTCAACCTTCATGCCGCGCTGCTTCCACAGTATCGCGGGGCGGCACCTATCAACTGGGCCATCATCAACGGGGAGACGGAAACCGGCGCGACGACCTTTTTCCTCGACAAGGACATAGATACGGGGCGTATCCTGTTGCAAAGCCGCTTGCCCATAGCCGATACCGATGACGTCGCGATAGTGCACGACAAGCTGATGCGTTTGGGCGCCGATTTGGTGTTGAAAACTGTCGAATTCATCGGAAAGGGTGGGGGTGAGAAGGCCCGTCCGCAGGAACAGACTGCCCTCTTGCATCCGGCCCCCAAATTGTTCAAGGAAAATTGCCGCATCGACTGGAACCAGCCGCTGAAACGCATTTACGACTTCA
>JAISGW010000082.1 GCA_031262895.1 Tannerella sp.
CAGTCGGCCTGGTACCGCCCTAACGGTTTCGGCAAACACGACTGGATATACTGTATGCTGCTCAACTTCGGCGGCCGGGTTGGCCTGCACGGACGCATGGACGCGCTGATTAAAGGATATTACGATGCACGGCAAAAAAAGGGAAAGACCCTGAAAGGAGTCGGCGCCACGGCCGAAGCCATAGAAAACAACCCTGTCATGTTCGAGTTGCTCTACGAACTGCCTTGGCGCGGAAGCAAACGTTTCACGAAAGAGGACTGGCTGCCTGCTTATACAGCCGCACGCTACGGGAGCGCCAACCAGGCCGTCAACCAAGCTTGGAAACTTCTGGCCGAAGGCCCCTACGACTGTCCGCGCAATTATCGTGGCCAAGGACCTGTGGAATCTTATTTTTGCGCCCGGCCGGGCTTCTTCCGCCGTAGCGCCTCAACCTGGGGCTGCGCCGACTTGTTCTACAACAGCAGCCTTACCCGCCGCGCCGCCCAACTGATGCTTTCCGCCAGTAGCGAACTGGGCGGCAATGCCAATTACAGATACGATTTGGTCGACATCGTGCGCCAATGCGTCTCCGACGCTGCCAACGACCTTTACGGGCAAATCAACAATGCTTATAAGACGCGGGATGCCGACCGCCTGCAAGCACTTTCCGACACCTTCCTGCATTACTTGCTCATGCAAGACAAATTGCTGGCTACGCAGACGGACTTTCGTGTCGGTCACTGGCTCGGCCAGGCACGCTCGCTATCCAAACAGCCCGAAGTGCAAAAACTTTACGAATGGAACGCCCGCACCCTGATTACCGTCTGGGGCAACCGGGAAGCTTCCGAAAGAGGTGGCCTACACGATTATTCCGGCCGGGAATGGAACGGGCTGCTGGCCGACTTCTATTATCCGCAATGGAAGCGCTTCTTCGACAATGCCGTCAAGCAATTGCGCGGGGAAAGCAGTCCGCCCGTCGACTTCTTCAAGATGGAAGAACAGTGGACGCGCGACACAAAAGCCTACCCTTCGCAAGGAGAAGGCGATGCCGTCGCCTTGGCCAAGGAAGTGCTCGCAGAAATATCCAAGAAACCTTGAGATACGATACGTGCCGCACGAAAAGGATGACTTGAAACGTTTGGCCGAAGAGGAACGGGACAGGTTCCGCACGCTCTTCCTCCAATACTATCCCAAAGTAGACAGTTTTTTGACCGCCCTCCTGAAGGACGAGGCCGCAGCAAAAGACCTGGCACAAGATGTCTTTGTGCACCTCTGGGAAGAACGGGCGAAACTCTCCGCCATCCGTTCCTTCGAGGCTTATCTCTTTTCCATGGCGAGGAACGCAGCCCTAAACTACATGAAACATGCCGCCTTCACGAGCGACCGGCTTGCCGACGAATCGGAGGCGGCTCCCGAAGTGCCCAGTGGGGAAGAAAGGCTTTACGCCCGCGAAGAGAAACTCCTTGTGGACTTGGCCGTCAGCCGGATGCCGCCACAACGGCAACGCATCTACCGCATGAGCCGGGAGGAAGGCTTAAAGAACGATGAGATTGCCACACGCCTGGGCTTGTCGAAGAAAACGGTGGAAAATCATCTGAACCTGGCATTGGGCGAACTGCGGAAAGTCATACTCTCTTTTGGGTGTGAAGTTGGTTTAATTTGTCTTCTTAAATAAACAAAGCGATGTCCATCATCACACATATAATCCGCTTGTTTTCCGAGAATGATTACCCCAGGGAGACACAAGATAAATTCAAAGATTGGTTGCTTGACGACGCTCACAAGGCTGAAAAGGAAGAAGCTTTGGCCGATTTGTGGCGCTCCTTGCCGGAAGGGAAGGCCGACGCCTCGACGCTGGCCGCCCTCAAACAGGTGGAAGAGCGTACGGGTGCCGGTAAGCGGAGCAGGAACCGACGGCTACACTATTGGATGGTGGCTGCAGCCGTCGTGGCAGCGGCCCTGGCTTCCGGCATACTGACCGGACTTTACTACCATGCACACAGGCAAAACGCCGGGCCGGTAGCGTTGGCGGAATGCTTCGCGCCCGACGGCGAACTGAGGCGCCTCGTACTGCCCGACAGTTCTGTCGTCACGCTCAACTCCGGCAGTCTGCTTGTCTATCCCAAACAGGCCGGCGGCCACGAACGTTATGTTTATCTGAACGGAGAAGCTTTCTTCGAGGTGAAGCATGACGCGGAACGCCCCTTCGTGGTGAAGACCGACGGGGTGGACGTCCGCGTGCTCGGCACCCAGTTTGACGTCTCCGCCTATCCCGACGAGGCCGACATCACCACCACCCTGCTCAAAGGCTCCGTGCGTCTCCATTTCCCGAAACATCCTGACCTGCCGGATTACCAGCTCCAACCCGACTACCAACTTATCTTCAACAAAAAGAATGCTTGGCCGATTATGAAAAAGGTTTCCGACAAATACATCGGCGCCTGGCGCAATAACAAACTGACTTTTTCCGCAAGCCCTTTGGAAAAAGTTTTGGAAACATTCGGCCATCACTTTAACGTCGAGGTCTATTTCAACTCCCACTCCTATTATGGAAGGGACTTGCTCACTTTGAAATTGGTGCATAACGAAACTTTGAAAGAATCCCTTGAAATTCTGAGACGCATAGTTCCACATTTCAATTACAAACTCTCCGATAACAAACTGTACATTTATTAAGAGACAGCGACACCTGCTCTCTTTTATTGCATTTTTTTCAACTTCATTGGGTGTAAGGAAGGATTCGTTTGTCTTTTTAGAAAACATTCAAATTCTTCTTTAATGAAAAACCTTTACTTACAAACCGGACATTGCCTATTTGCGACAATCTTCGCGCTCCTGCTTTGCCTGCCGGTAGGGGCGGCGGCCCAAAACCAAAGGGTCCGTCTCCGGCAAAAACAGGCCAGTATTGCAAAGTTCTTCGACCTCGTGGAAACGCAAACAGATTTGACAGTGGCCTACAACGCGGCATCCCTTGACGTGAACCGCATAGTCACAATCGACCGGGCCAGCCTCAGTGTTTCCGACTTAATGCGTGAAGTGCTCAAAGGCACGGGTGACCAATTCTCTTTCGAAGGGAAACAAATCATCATCATGAATGCCTCCGCCCCAAGCAGGAGGCATGTAGTAAGCGGCACGGTACTTGACAATTCCGGTCAACCGGTCGTCGGTGCCAACATCATGGAAAAAGGTACGACTAACGGCACCATCACCGACGCCAACGGCAAATTCTCTCTTGAAGTGTCCAATGGTGCTGTCCTGACCTTTTCCTACATTGGCTTCAAGCCGCAAACACTGACTGTGGGCAATCGCCGCACCTTGAATGTCCGCATGGCGGACGACACGGAGGCGCTTAACGAAGTGGTCGTCGTAGGTTATGGTGTGCAGAAGAAGCGCGACCTGACCGGCGCCATCTCCACGGTCAAAGTTTCCGACGAACCGGTCACCACGGTCGGTTCCGTAGGCCAGATGCTGGCAGGTGAAGCAGCCGGATTCCAAGTGAGCACCGTCAGCGCGCAGCCCGGCGGCGGACAAACCATACGCATCCGCGGTGCGGCTTCGCCTACCGACGGGATGAACAACCCTTTAATTATCATTGACGGATTCCCTGTCAACGCTCCGGACAACCTCAGCGACGGTTATTACAGCAATGTGGGCACACAGGACAACATCCTCTCTTCCATCAATCCCAATGATATCGCCAGCATTGAAGTGCTGAAAGACGCCAGTTCCAGCGCCATCTACGGTGCGAGGGCCGGCAACGGTGTCATCATCATCACCACCAAACGCGGCAAGAACGGCAAAGCGACAGTAAAATATTCCGGCACGGCTTCCGTACAGACCATTGCTAAAAACTATGACTTGCTTAATGCTACGGAATTCATGCAGCAGTCGAACCGCTACAATTATGAAAATTACCTCCGCACAAACAAGCTGGCCCCCTACGGGACGGCTTCGGCCGCCGACGCGCCGGCCTACACGCCGCTTTACACCGATGCGCAAATAGCCAATCCGCCGGCCAATACCGACTGGCTGGGTGCCGTCACTCGAACCGGTTTTCAGCAGCAGCACAATGTCACGGTTTCGGGCGGCACCGATGCCACGAAATATTTCGTTTCGGGTAATTTCTTCGACCAGAAAGGTATCGTCAAGAATAATGACCTCGATCGCTATTCAATGCGTCTCAATTTGGATCAAAAGCTGAGCCGCTTTTTCAAGATGGGCGTCAATCTCACGCTTTCGCGGCAACAATACGATAATGTGCCTTTGGGCAGCGGGCAGGCCGAAAACGCTTCCACGCTCGTAGCGGCCGCGCAGTTCAAGCCTATCCTACCCATCCGTGATGCCAACGGCGATTACTCGATGAACTCCGATGCGGCTTATCTCCCCAATCCGGTTTCCTTGCTTGACATTACCGACAATACGACCAAAGACCGTATGCTGGGCAGCGTCTACCTCCAATATGAACCCATCAAAGACTTGGTCTTAAAGGCAAACTTCGGACTTGACCGCAATTACCAGAAACTTCGCAGTTATCTGCCTATCACGACGCTGTACGGCAAAAAGCAGGGAGGCGCCGCCGACTTGCAGCAGTCCGACAACAACGATTACTTAGCCGAATATACGGCCAATTACACCAAGAAGTTCGGCCAGCACAGCCTCACCGCCCTGCTGGGATACTCTTATCAGCAGTTCAACTACGAAATGATGAGCGCAGGAAACAGCCAGTTCCTCACCGACGGTTTCCTGTATAACAACCTCGGGGCCGGTGCCTATGTAAAGCCCAGCGTAGGTTCTTCTGCCACGAAGGATGAAATGGCTTCTTTCTTCGGACGTATCAACTACTCCTTCAAAGACCGCTACCTCCTCACCCTTACCATGCGTGCTGACGGTGCCTCCAACTTCGCCGCCAACCATCGCTGGGGGTATTTCCCTTCCGGTTCGGCTGCCTGGCGTTTTAGCGACGAATCCTTCTTCAAACCATTGACTTCGGTCGTTTCCAACGGCAAGCTGCGCGTCAGCTATGGCGAGACAGGACGTTCCAACATCGGAGACCGTGCCATCAGCTACTACGCCGTGGGCAACGATAACACCTTCGGCGACACGCAGGCGCAAGGCGTCTACCTTTCGCAAATCGGCAACCCCGACCTGAAGTGGGAAACCACTCGCGAATGGAACTTTGGCCTCGACCTCGGGTTCATCAACAACCGCATCAGCCTGACGGCCGAATATTTCAGCCGCGTCGTAGCCAACCTGCTCAATCAAAAGAACCTCCAATCCTATCAAGAAGTCAGCACCATCTGGGACAACGCCGGAGAAACGCAAAGCCGCGGCCTCGAATTGACGCTGAACACGCATAACATCGAGACCAAGGATTTCTCATGGACGAGCACCCTGACCTTCTCCTTCTACCGCGACAAGTGGAAGAAACGCGATGAAGCTTGGAAACCTGCCGCCTATTCCATATACGATGCACCCATCCGCGCCACTTACGGCTACCTTTCCGATGGCCTCATCAAAGAGGGAGAGAAAGTGCCTTGGATGCCGGGGGCCTTGCCCGGACAGGTCAAGCTCAAAGATATCAACGGCTACGAATATAACTCGGACGGTTCCGTCAAGGTGGACAGCCGCGGCTTCCCCATCCTCACAGGCAAACCCGACGGCAAACTCAACGACGCCGACAAGGTCTGCTACGGAAGTAACGACCCGGGATACCTCGCCGGCTTCAACAATACCATACGTTGGAAGAAATTCGACTTCAACATTTACTTCTACGCCCAGTTTAAAAACTACAACTACGGCTCTTACAAAGACCTGTGGTTGACAGGAGCCGACGGCATGGACGGTGGCGCCAAAAACCTCTACCGCGGCTACAACATGCCGACGAGCGTCTATCAAATCTGGTCGAGCGACAATCCGAACGGCACCCGCCCCAGCTTCTTCGAGGCCGACAACTCCTACGGATATGGTGACTTCTTCAAAACCGACGCTTGGTTCATCCGCTGCCGCAACATCACGCTGGGATATACCTTCGAAATACCGGCAGTTGCTAACGTCTTCCAGA
>JAISGW010000172.1 GCA_031262895.1 Tannerella sp.
TGGCATACAATTGTACGCCGTTGAAATCGTGATGCCAGTTCAGCGAGAGGTCCCAGCCTCGGGTACGCAGGGCGCCCGCATTGGTATACGGTGCATCAGCGCCCAAGACTTGCGGCAGGGTTTGGCCGGGGGCGAGCATGTCGCTGGTACCGCGCTGGTACCAGTCGAAGGTAGCGTTCAACTCGTTGTTGATGACGCCGAGGTCAAGGCCTATGTCGGTGCTGGTCACCCGTTCCCAGGTAAGCGTGGGAGATACCAGCTTGGGAAGGTTGTAAGCCACGACCTTGTTGCCGCTACCGTCGAGCCAGTAGGTGCTGCCGGTAGTAACCAGCGACATGGTCGGCAGGAACATGTTGTTGCCGACAGCCTGGTTGCCGATTTCGCCCCAGGAGCCGCGTATCTTCAGGTTGGAGACGATATTCTTCAGCGGGGCGAAGTAATTCTCTTCGCTCATGCGGTAGCCGAGAGAGCCGGAGGGGAAGAAAGCCCAGTGGCTGTCTTTCGGAAAACGGGAAGAGCCGTCGTAACGGCCGTTCAGCTCCAGCAACCAGATGTTGTTGTAATTGTAATTGATACGCCCGAAGTAGCCGGCCACGCCCCAATGCGTGTGCGAGCCGCTGACGGTCTGGTCGCCCGTGGCGAGGGAGAACTCGGGCTTGGTGGGGTCGAGCAGCGTCAGCCGCTGGGCGGAACTGTTCTCGTATTCCCCTTCCTCGGCATTGATGCCGAGCATAAAGTTGAAGGTGTTCTTCTTCAAGAAACTCCAGTTGTAATTGGCATACGCGTTGAAGGCGTAAGAGTTCTCCTGAATGGCGTTACGGTAAACGCGGCTGGAAGTATATACTTCGGTGGGGCCGTTGTTGATATTACCGCCCCAGGAGTTGTAAGCCGTAACGGGGATATAGGAATATTTGTCGTTGCGGTTGGTAGTATTATAGGTATAGTCGGCATTGAGGGTGAAGTTCTTGAAAGGGGTCAACTTCAGGAAGCCGGTGGCACGCGTGTAATTGGTGTCGTCGTTCTCGTCGGCGGCCTGCTTGCGGTAAGCGATGTCGTTGCGGAAGTCGTAGCCGTTATAGGTGCCGTAAGGACCGAAGAAGCTGCCCCAGCGCCACATGTACTGGTAGGTATAGCGGGCAGTGTTCGGCTGGGTCACGTTCTTTTGTGAGAAATTGAAGCGGGCGCCCACCTGCAACCATTTGTTGACGTCGGTCGTGAGGTTGGCGATGCCGGTGTACTTGTTCAAGTCGCCGGGGTTGAAGGTCATCACGCCTTCTTCGCGGTTATAGCCGAAGGAGAGGTAGTAGGAAGTCTTTCCCGTGGTGCCTTGCACGGAGATGTTATGCGACTGCGAAGGCTTCCATTTGCGGAACATGATGCCTACTACGTCCCAGTCGGCGTAGTATTGCCCGACGCCGTTCACGATGTCGAAGTCTTTCCCCTCAACCATCTCGCGGTAGCCGGATTTCTTGTAATTGTGCGCCTTTTCCCAGGCCTCGGCCTTGGGCAGCATGGCGTCGAGGTCCATGCCGAAAAGCTCGTTGGTGGCCCCCACGCGGGCATTGGCCTGTCCCAGGGCGCGTATCTGCGTCGGCACGTCGGGATAATTGGGCAAGATGCTGGGCGTATCCCAGCCGAAGTTGCCCGTATAATTGACGCGCACGTGGTCGGTCTTCTTGGCCGCCTTGGTGGTGATGAGGATGACGCCGAAGGCCGCCCGCGTACCGTAAATAGAAGTGGAGGCGGCGTCTTTCAATACGGAGATGCTCTGTATGTCCTGGGTGTTAAGGAAGGAGATGTCGTCCATGGGTACGCCGTCAACAACGATCAGCGGGGCGCTCTTGGCGTCATTGCTCAGGGTGCCGGTGCCGCGTATGGTCAATACCGGCTCGGCACCGAGGGCTCCCGTTGAATTCAGGACGGTAAGCCCCGGTACAGCGCCCTGCAAGGCTTTGGAGAGGTCGGCCTCCGGACGCGCTTCGAGCGTCTTGCTCACGTCGACCGTCGACACGGAGCCGGTCAGGTTAACCCGCTTCTGCGTGCCGTAGCCCACGACAACCACTTCCTGTAGTTGGTCGACGGCTTCCTGCATGACGACGTGCACCGTCGCGGCCGCTTTTACTTCCTGGGACTTGTATCCCACATAACGAATGATGAGCATGGCGCCTTTCTGTACGCTGAGTTGTGCATGGCCGTTTATGTCGGTAATGGTGCCGTTGGAGGCGGTACCCTTTTCCAAAATACTGGCGCCGATGACAGGCTGCCCCTGGTCGTCTACAACGATGAGGCTGCATCTGAATGTCTGTTGCGGTAGGCCGGGCAAAGCGCTTTCCGCAGCCTTCTCCGGCGCAGGAATGCTTTCGGCCTTGGCCGGGATTGCGGGCGCACTTGCCAGCAACAAGGCGGCGAGTAATCCTAAACTACATTGTTTCTTGTGCATAAAGTTTGTATTTAAAAATGATTTATCGCTTAGCTTGATGAAGTCAGCGCGCAAATATAAGGATAATTTAAATGTTACAGTATTATTTTAAATCAATAAGGCCATTAGATTATAAGACTATTAGATTTTGAGACCTTGAGACGATGAGACACTAAGACTATTGGAAAGACATGCGATTTCCCGATAAAGCTCCTGAAAAGATTCAGAAGCCTACCTCACGCCTGAGGGAAGCCTCTGAAAAAATTCAGAAGCCTACCTCATGCCTGTGGGAAGCCTCTGAAAAAATTCAGAAGCCTACTTCATGACTGGGGGAAGCCTCTGAAAAGATTCAGGAGCCTACTTCATACCTGTGAGAAGCCCCTGAAAAAATTCAGGAGCCTGCCTCATACCTATGGGTAGCCCCTGAAAAGATTCAGAAGCCTACCCCATGCCTGCGGGAAGGCTCTGAAAAAATTCAGAAGCCTACTTCATGCCTGTGGGAAGCCCCTGAAAAAATTCAGGAGCCTTATTCAATTATTCAAGACTGACCAAAAGCCTTTTTGAGATAATTTACTCAACTTTTGCAAGTACTATAAGTGGCATCTCGCTCAAGGACTGTTCCACATCATTGAACTTAGAGGGGAGAGGCGACGACGCGCAGCCCATAGATGCTGGAATAGTAGGCCGGCGAGCGGGCGCCGCGACTAGCCGAGGCTGCGTCGCCGGAGGCGTCGATCCAACTGCCGCCGCGCAGCACACGGTAAGTCCCGCGCGAAGGACCCTTAGGGTCGATCTGTGCCGAAGCCGGATACTCTCCGTACCAGTCCGAACACCATTCCCACACGTTGCCGCTCATGTCGTAAAGGCCTAACTCGTTCGGCTGCTTCTGACCTACGGGATGCGTGCTGTCTCCGCTATTCTTCTTGTACCAACCTACATCGTCCAAGTTGTCGCTGCCACTGTACTTGTAGTCTTTGGATTGCTGGCCGCCACGAGCCGCATATTCCCATTCCGCCTCCGTCGGAAGCCTGTACGGCTTCCCCGTTACTTCACTCAGGCGCTTGCAAAACTCCCTGGTATCTTTCCAACTGACATTTTCCACCGGATAATCATCCCCTTTAGGAAAATAAGAAGGGTTATTTCCCATTAGCGCCTTCCATTGCCCCTGGGTAACTTCATACTTCCCTATATAGAAACCGCTTAGCGTCACTTTATGAATGGGGCGTTCCTCGTCACTCCCCATCCAAAAGGTGCCGCCCTCCACCCACATCATCTCCGGCTCGGATGGGTGACGAGGCTCGCGAAGGGGTTGCACTTCCTTTTTTGGCAGTTCGGAAGCCGGTTGCGCATCCGCGACACTGCCCCGTACCCATCCTGGACGGGGATCATTTTCTTTTGAATAGTCTAAGCTGTTTATTATCTCACCCACTAAATCCGTAGCATCCTTCCAGTAATTAATTTGATGGCCTTTTTTTACTTGTTTCTTAAAGTCTTCCAGTTTTTTCTGCGCTTCGGGATTACTATCGGTTTTGACTTCCCGCTTAAGTGGTTCATACAAAAACGCACAGACAGACACGCCATGCTCAACCGCATATTCGTACTCCAATTGCGTAAAGCTTTTGCCGGTTCCCCTCTTTATGCTTCCATAACGCTCGCGTATAATCAGTACATAATAATCGCTTTCATTAATCAAGTCTTTGATAATCTCCCACGATCCATCGTTATCAGCAGGGAATTGTTCCATTCCTACCGGAAAATACCCTCCCTCAAGTAAGGCATCCCGCACCCGCCGGCGTTCTTCTTGCAAATCCTCGTAAGTAGAGCTGACGAACACTTCATACTTTTTATTTTTCATTGTCCAGTTATATGTATTTAGAATAGATCAACCTATCCACCGACAAAAGTAGAACAAAGCTACAATTATCACAAATTCGTGCTCTTTCCATCGGCGCCATGCAACGGTAAGGGGACGGCTTACGTTTATTAGATTGTAATGAATACGGAAACGAATCTCATAGCAGCTTGCCGCCGGGGCGACCGGGTCGCGCAATTGACGCTTTACGAAAAGTATGCGCCACGGCTGTATCCTGCCTGCCTGCGCATCACCGGCAGTGCGGAGGATGCCGAAGAAGCTTTGCAGGATGCTTTTCTGAAGGCTTTCTCCCATCTCCGGACATTCGCCGGAGCAGAAAACTTCGGGGCCTGGCTGCACAAGATTGCCCTTCGCACGGCCATCGACTACACCCGACGGCAAGAACCTGCATGGGAAAGCCTCGACGAAAAAGACGACTTCCTTGATGAGAACGGAGGGAGCTTGGCCGAGGAAGAGGGCCTGCATTATGCCGTGGAACAGGTGAAGGCGGCGCTTTCGCTGCTGCCGGCCGGCTACCGCAGTGTGCTCTCGCTCTATCTCTTCGAGGGCTACGACAGCGAGGAGATTGCTTCCATACTCGGCATACGCGAAGAAAGCGTCCGCTCACAATACCTACGGGCCAAACGTCGCCTGATCGTCGAAATGCAAAAGAAGAAAGGAATATGATATGGATCAGTTGAAAGCATTTATAAACGCAAACCGGGACGCCTTCGAAGAGGCGGAACTTCCCCAAGGGCACCTCGGCCGTTTCGAAGAGAAACTGCGAGCCGCCGGAAAGAAGAAACGCATCCGTCGCCTTTGGCTGACAGGCATTGCCGCCGCCTTCGCCGCCTGCCTGGCGGGATGGCTCTTTCTGCAGCCTGGCGGAAGCAGCTTCGGGAAGCCGGAAAACGCAGGCAATCCGATTGCCGCCGATATGGTCGGCCTGCAACATTATTACAGCATGCAAATGGCCGACCTGGCCGAACAAATACAAGACCGCTCCGCCAAAGTGGAAAGCCCCTGGGCAAAGGGGCTGGCCGATGCCTCCCGTCAGGTGCTGCTGGCCAACAGCCTCTTCAACCGCAGCGTGCTGCCCACCCTGCCCTACTCCGACTATAGCCTCCTGGCCATGCAACAGCAGTACACCAACAGCCTTGAAAGCCTGCATTTCCTGCTCCGGCAATTAGACAAATGGAATCATTCACCTAAATAAACAACAAAATGAAAACGAACATGACAAGAAAGACCTTCGCATTGGGACTCTTCCTGATGCTGACCCTCGGCCTCCAAGCCGCCGGCTCCTGGAAAGTGACGAAGAACAAGGAGTACAACCAAAGCTTCAATGTCGGTCAAGGCGACCGCCTCAGCGTGGACAACCGTTACGGCAGCGTGACCGTGGTACCTTGGGAGAAGAGCGAAGTGGCCTTCCGGGTAGTCGTTACTTCGAAGGCGGGAAACGAACGCGACGCCCAAGCCAACCTCGACCGCATCCAGATTGCCCTCAACAAGGCCGGCCATCTCGTCAGCGGCATCACTACGCTGGGGAACTCAAGCTGGAAAACCGGCCAGTCTTCGTACAGCATTGACTACTATGTGAACATCCCGGCCGACTTGGCCATGGCCGTCAGCCAGAAATACGGCGACATCAACCTGCCCTCTCCTTTGGACGGCGACTGTGCCCTGAACGTGAAGTACGGCAAGCTGAACGCTTCCGACTTCAGCAAGCCCCTGTCCGTGGAAGCTGCCTACAGCACGCTCAACCTCGGCAATGCCCCGAAACTTGCACTTGAAATCTCGTATTGCGACAAGAGCCAGCTCGGTAACATAGGTGAGCTGAACATCGAAAGCAAGTACTCCGGCTTAAAGGTCGGACAGGTAGACCGGCTGGCCTTGGAAGACAAGTACGGAAAGACTCAGGTAGGCTCGGCCAAAACGGTCGCCGTGGAAAGCAAATACAGCGATTTTAGTTTAGGCGAACTCTCCGACAAGCTGACGGCCGAGACGAAATACAGCCATCTGTCTGTCGGACGTCTCGACGCGGGCTTCTCTACCGTAAACGTGGAAGCCGAATACAGCGACTACCAATTCTCCGTGCCGGAAGAGGCCGCCTTCAAAGTAGAAGCCCTCAACATGAACTACGGCAAGGCCAATGTCGACTTGAAAAACGTACAAAGCAGCACAAAAAACAAGGTGAACCATTACTTCGAGGTGAACGGCGGCCAAGGCGGCCTTATCCATTTCGATAACGAGGGCTACTCCAACCTGCAGATAAAAGGGCTGTAAACACAGGCTCGCATTTAATATGTACTTTTGCCCCCAATTATAGAAATGAAACGAGACAAGGACATCATGACGATTGAACAACAAATCGCGAAGGGGGTAGCCGCCGGTATCCGGGCGCTTTACGGGGCGGAAGTATCGCCTGAATCGGTGCAATTGCAAAAGACAAAAAAGGAATTCAAGGGACATCTTACGCTGGTCGTTTTCCCTTTCCTTAAACTCTCCAAGAAATCGCCCGAAAAGACGGCCGAAGAAATCGGCGCTTACCTGCAAGCACAAGAGCCTTCGGTGGCCGGCTACAACGTCATTAAGGGCTTCCTGAATTTGAGCGTGGCTGCTTCCTGCTGGCTCCGCCTGCTGGAGGAAATACAGGCGGCGCCCGATTACGGGCGCCGCGAAGCCACGGCCTCCTCTCCGCTGGTGATGATAGAATACTCCTCGCCCAACACGAACAAGCCCCTGCATCTGGGACATATACGCAACAACCTGCTCGGATACAGCCTGGCCGAAATTCTGAAGGCCAACGGCTGCCGCGTGGTGAAGACGAACATCGTCAACGACCGGGGCATACACATCTGCAAGTCCATGCTGGCCTGGCAGAAATGGGGCAATGACGAGACGCCGGAATCTTCCGGCAAGAAAGGCGACCATCTCATCGGCGATTATTACGTCCTTTTCGACAAAAAATATAAGGAAGAGGTGGCGGCCTTAGAAGCTACCGGCCTGGGCAAGGAAGAAGCTGAAGCCCAAGCGCCGCTGATGGCCGAAGCGCACGATATGCTCCGCCGCTGGGAAGCCGGCGACAAGGAAGTGCGTGCCCTCTGGGAAAAGATGAACGCCTGGGTGTACGCCGGCTTCGACGAAACCTACCGCCGATTAGGCGTTGACTTCGACAAGATTTATTACGAGTCGCAGACCTATCTCGAAGGCAAGAAGGAAGTGCTGCGCGGCTTGGATGAAGGTCTCTTCTACCGTCGCGAAGACGGCTCCGTATGGGCCGACCTCACCAAAGACGGCCTCGACGAGAAACTCCTGCTGCGCTCCGACGGTACTTCGGTCTACATGACGCAGGACATAGGCACTGCCAAACTCCGCTTCGACGATTATCCCATAGACAAGATGATTTACGTGGTGGGCAACGAGCAGAATTACCATTTCCAGGTGCTCTCGCTGCTGCTTGACAAGCTGGGGTTTGCTTTCGGCAAAGGCTTAGTTCATTTCTCCTACGGTATGGTCGAATTGCCCGACGGCAAGATGAAAAGCCGCGAAGGCACCGTAGTCGATGCCGACGACTTGATGGATGAAATGGAGCGAACCGCCAAGGACATTTCCGAAGAATTGGGCAAACTCGATGAAATGACGCCCGCTGAAGCCCTGAATACCATTCGGATGATAGGCCTCGGCTCGCTGAAATATTTCATCTTGAAAGTGGACCCCAAGAAGAACATGACCTTCAACCCCAAAGAATCCATAGACTTCAACGGCAATACGGGTTCTTTCATCCAATATACCCCTGCGCGCATCTGTTCGCTGCTGCGCAAGGCCAAGGAACAAGGCTTTGCCCTGCCCGATAAATTGGCCGATTCCGACTTATCCGAGCGGGAAGAAAGCTTGATACAAAAACTGGCAGAATACGCTTCTATCGTGTCTGAGGCGGGTGCTTCCTATAGCCCGGCACTTATTGCCAATTACACTTACGATCTGGTAAAGGAATACAACCAGTTCTACCACGATTATCCCATCCTGCGCGAAGCCGACGGCGCCCTGCGCGACTTCCGCCTGCTGCTTTCGGCCAACGTTGCCAAGGTCATTAAATCGGGCATGGGCTTGCTGGGCATAGAAGTTCCCGAAAAGATGTAGCACCATGGAGGTACGTGATTTCGAAATCATGGCCCCGGCCGGCTCTTACGAGTCGTTAATGGCCGCCCTGCAAGGCGGGGCCGACGCCATATACTTCGGCGTGGAAGGATTGAACATGCGCTCACGCTCCTCGAACAACTTCACGCTCGACGATCTGCGGCGCATTGCCTCCCTTTGCCGTGAGTGGGGCGTGAAAAGCTACCTTACCGTCAACACCATCCTGTACGACGAAGACATTCCGCTGATGCGGCGCATCGTCGACGCTTCCTTAGAGGCCGGTGTCTCGGCTATCATCGCCTCCGACGTGGCGGCCATGAAATATGCCCGGCAAATCGGCCAGGAAGTGCACCTGTCTACCCAGTTGAACATCTCCAATACGGAAGCCCTGAAGTTTTACGCCCGCTTTGCCGACGTAGTTGTCCTGGCCCGCGAGCTGAATCTGGAACAAGTCGCCCGTATCCACGAACAAATCGTCAAAGAGGGCATCAAAGGCCCCAAAGGGCAACCTCTGCGTATCGAGATGTTCTGCCACGGCGCTCTTTGCATGGCCGTTTCCGGCAAATGCTATCTCAGTTTGCATGAAATGGATGCTTCGG
>JAISGW010000217.1 GCA_031262895.1 Tannerella sp.
TCCGGGACTATCTCGGGCGACAGCGGGCAGTTCCGACTCAAAGCCGCTCCGCAGGCGGCCATGCTGAAGGTCTCTTATATGGGTTATGTGGACAAAGTACTACCGTTGCGAAGCGGGCAAAGCGACTTGGGAAACATCAAACTCCTTGAAAGCGCACAAGTGCTGGGCGAAGTGGTCGTCAAGGGGAATCTTCCGGTGACCCGCATCAAGGGTGAGGCTTTGGAGACGAACATCGCGGGCACCGTGCTTGAGAAAGCCGGCACGGCCAACGACGTGCTCTCGAAGCTGCCGGGCGTCACCTCGAAAGAGGGGCAGTTGAACGTCTTCAACCGAGGCATGCCCACCGTCTACATCAACGGCCGCGAGGTACGCGACCCCGAGGAATTGAACCAACTGGCTTCCGACAATATCCAATCCGTACAGGTCATCACCCATCCGGGGGCGAGATATGCCAAGTCGGTGAAGGCCGTCATCCGTATCACGACAAAAAAGAATCCCGCCGACGGCTTCGGTTTCAGCGACCGGGCAAACGGGGCGTACAACCGCAAATGGTCGTACGGTGATCAGCTTGATTTGGGCTACCATCACGGCAAATTCGACGCCACGGGCCTCCTCTCCTACTCCGATAACGGCAGTTGGCGTAACCTGACCACTGCCGAAAAGGCTGATCTGGCCGATTATTGGGACCAACACATACATGCCAAACAAAATATAGATACGCGCCAGGTAAGTGCCCGGCTCGCCCTGGATTACGCCTTGAACAAGGACAATTCTTTCGGCGCCAGCTACCGCTTGGATGCCCAACCGCACAATAAGGGGAGCGAACAACATTTTGCCACTGACCTCTACCGGAACAATTCCCTTTACGAGCAGTCGGTGAGTGTGCTGGCCATCCATCACCGTATGAATACCCAGGAAGGTGACCTGTATTATGCCGGCCAACTCGGCCAATGGAGCTTGGATTTCAACGGTAGCTATATCTATAGAACCAGCCATCGCCGTGACCGCTCTGACGAGGAAGTCACCGAGGCGGCCTCGGGCATGGTTACGCCAAATGTCGTGCACAATTACAGCCGCACCGCTGCCAGGCTTTACGCAGCCAAGCTGGTAGCCTCTTATCCGCTTTGGAAAGGCAAGCTCTCCTTCGGCGGTGAGTACGACAACACCCGCCGCAACAATGTCTATGACAATACGGAAGGCCTGTTGCCCGACGACAACAGCAGGGTGGAGGAAGGCCTGTCGGCCGGTTTCTTCGAATACGGCCACACCTTCGCCAAGCTGCAATTGCAGGCGGGCTTGCGCTTCGAACATACGGGCTTCGATTATTATGAAGACGGTGTCTATCAACCCGGACAGAGCCGCAAGTACGACAATTGGTTCCCCTCCCTCTCGCTCACCCTGCCTATAGGGAAGACGGAGTGGCAACTAAGCTATGCTTCCGACATTGACCGCCCCGTCTACGGACAATTGAGCAACAGTATCGACTATGTCAACCGTTACATGTATTGGCAAGGCAACCCTTTCTTGTTGCCGGCCATCACCAACAGCCTCGCCCTGACCGTGACCTGGCAATGGCTTGAAGTCTATGCGGATATGGAGCATAACAAAGACGAAATCCAGACGAAGGACGACACTTATGCGGAGGATGAGCCGGCCATTACCCTTGAACACCCCTACAACATGCAACCTTTCAATGCCGTAAATGCGGAGCTGGTAGCCAGTCCGGTTATCGGCCGCTGGTCGCCACAGTTTGACTTAGGGTTTTACAAGCAGTGGCTCTCGTTCGATGCTCCCGGTGCTGCGGAAGGCGAGAAGATCCGTCTGGACGACCCCTCGTTTCAAGGCACTTGGCGAAATTCCGTCAACCTGCCCTGGGGCATCGTGGCTGGCGCCGACCTGAACGCTTACAGCCATACCGCTACCGACAACATCACTGTGAAAGCCTATTGGTGGATGGACCTCAGCCTTTACAAGGATTTCCTGGACCACCACTTGACCCTCCTCTTGAAAGGAGACGACGTCTTCAATACCGAACGGCAGGGCATGAACGCCTATTACGGCCGTCTCCGCACGACGCATTTCGACCAGAAGTACGGTACCCAGGCCATTTCTCTAACCGTTACTTATAAGTTCAACCAGAAGAAGAGCCGTTACAAGGGAACCGGCGCCGGCGCCGAACAAAAAGAACGGATGTAAATTATGCGGTGGCGATAAGACGATAGACTATTAGACAATGAGACTATTAGATAATAAGACTATAAGACTATAAGACAAAATCTCTTGGTCTTATTCCAAAAGTAGCTGCCAAGGCCTGCCCAATAAGAAGAAATACCAATGCCGAAAGGCTGTATTAAATATGGCCTTTCCTGACTTCGTCAATGCGCCACCCAAATCGTTTCACCTCTCATCGGTGATGTCAAAGCGTGGCTCTATTTGCCGGTGTTTGTCTGTGAGAAATGAATACTGCACGCTACAGGCGCAACATATAAAGCCTATCGTCATTCATACACCGGATTCCACCTGCGGCTCTAATCGGGGCGTTATTAACTCCGCAATAAACGTCTACGGCGTTATATAGAATGGCCGGCTGGCTATATATAGGTTCACACCCTACGGGCGCATTTTGCATTAAAGCCTAATGCCGGTTGCAATCAAAACTTTCAATTTTCAATTTTCAATTTTCAATTATAAGGTTAGGCTGCAACCATGAAGAACTCGGTGCCGCGGTGGGTATGCTTGCTTTGGAAGCCGTACTTGCGCAGCAGGCGGCCGAAACTCCGTGCCCGCGTGGGCGGGATGCGCAGGTGGTTGGCCTTCTGCAA
>JAISGW010000043.1 GCA_031262895.1 Tannerella sp.
TGCGCGAGATACTGGCCTTGGCCAAGCGCGCGTTGAGGTATTTGCGGATTTTGCTGTCCTCGAGCAAGGTGTCACCATAATCCCTGCCGCCATACCAATTGGAATCCCATCCACGGATGATCCCCAGACGATTGCTAATCGGATTTACTTTTTGTCCCATCTGCTCAATTTTGACTTTCGTTGTTAGTATTCAGTGCCTCCACAAATAAAGTCACGTGGTTCGAACGCTTCCTGATGCGGTGTCCACGGCCTTGCGGGGCCGGGCGCATGCGCTTCAGGGTCTTCGCGCCATCCACGAAAACCGAGGAGACGAACAGCAGGCCGGCCTCAGCCTTACGCTCGTTTTTCTGTTCCCAGTTGGCTATGGCGGAGCGCAGCAGTTTTTCTACTTTCGCCGCGGCTTCCTTATTTGAAAATTTCAGGACGCCCAAAGCCCTAAAGACTTCCATGCCGCGTATCATGTCCACCACCAAGCGCATCTTGCGGGGCGACGAGGGGACATTCCGCAACATGGCGAAATATTGGCTTTCCCGGGCTTCCTTCCTTTTTTCGGCTGATATTCTTTTTCTAGCACCCATTATGTTGATTTCTTTTATTATTTCTTCCTATTCCCGGCATGCCCGCGGAACGTGCGTGTAGGCGAGAACTCGCCCAGCTTGTGGCCGACCATGTTCTCCGTGATGAAAACGGGGATGAACTTGTTCCCGTTGTGTACGGCTACCGTATGGCCCACGAAATCGGGAGATATCATGGAAGCCCTCGACCAAGTCTTGATGACAGCTTTCTTCCCTGCCTCATTCATGGTCAAAATCTTCTTTTCCAGTTTCAGGTTGATGTACGGGCCTTTTTTCAGTGAACGACTCATAGTTTACTCAATTAATCAGATTACTTTTTCCTTCTTTCAATGATGTACTTTGAAGAGTGTTTCTTCGGAGCCCGAGTCTTCAAGCCCTTAGAATACAAGCCTTTCCTTGAACGAGGATGGCCGCCTGAGGCACGTCCTTCGCCACCACCCATCGGGTGGTCTACCGGGTTCATCACCACGCCGCGGTTGTGCGGGCGGCGGCCCAGCCAACGCGAACGGCCGGCTTTACCTGATTTTTCAAGTGCATGGTCTGAGTTTCCTACGCTACCTACGGTCGCCTTGCAGGCGGCCAGTATCTTACGGGTTTCGCCCGAAGGCATGCGGACAATCACATAATCGCCTTCGCGGGAGGTCAGCTGGGCGAAGTTGCCTGCCGAGCGCACCAGCTTGGCGCCCTGTCCGGGGCGCAGCTCTATGTTGTGGATGATTGTGCCGACGGGGATGTTTGCCATGGGCAAGCTGTTCCCCACCTCCGGCGCCACCTCGGCGCCGGAAATCACTGTCTGGCCGACTTCCAAGCCGTTCGGGGCGATGATATAACTCTTGGCCCCGTCGGCATAATACAACAGTGCGATACGAGAACTGCGGTTCGGATCGTATTCGATGGACTTCACTGTTGCAGGAACGCCGTCTTTGTTCCGCTTGAAATCGATAAGGCGGTAACGACGCTTATGGCCGCCGCCGATGTAGCGCATGGTCATCTTGCCCGTATTGTTACGGCCGCCCGTGCTCTTCTTACCTACTACAAGGGACTTCTCTGGTGTACTTGCAGTGATCTTATCAAATGCACCAATAACTTTGTGTCTTTGCCCCGGTGTTGTGGGCTTCAATTTACGTATTCCCATTTCCTTTTCAGATATTGCTGAAGAAATCGATCGTTTCTCCTTTTTTCAATGTGACGATAGCCTTCTTGAAAGAAGCCGTCCGACCGCTGATGACACCCGACTTGGTGTAACGGCTTTTCAGCTTGCCGCGGTAATTCATCGTGTTCACGTCTTCGACGGTCACGTTGTACATCTCCTCGACGGCCTTCTTTATTTCCAACTTATTCGCATCAGGAGTAACGCGAAAGGCGCAGCGGTTCGGCATCTTTGCCGTGATGCCCGTCTGCTTCTCCGTGATGACAGGTTTGATGATGATTCCCATATCTTATTCTCCTTTTGCTTTAAAAAGTTTCTCTACCACAGGGAGCGCGCTCTCCATGAACAGGAGTTTGCCTGCATCCAATACACTATATGTATTCAGGTCGGAAGCGTTGATGACGCGTGCCTTCTGCAGGTTGCGGGCCGAAAGGTAGACCGTATGATCGACAGCAGGAAGTACCATGAGGAACTTCTTGTCGTCCAGCTTTAGGTCGTGGGTCAAGGCAACTATCGCTTTCGTCTTAGGGGCATCCAAGTGGAGGTCTTCCATGACGATAATGTTCTGCTCCTTCGCCTTGTAGCTCAGAGCAGAGAGACGTGCCAGACGCTTTACCTTCTTGTTGAGCTTGAAATTATAGTCGCGGGGCTTGGGGCCGAATACGCGGCCGCCGCCTACCAACACCGGCGAATTGATGTCGCCGCGCCTTGCGCCGCCGCCGCCCTTCTGGCGGATCAGCTTGCGTGTGGAACCGGAGACTTCGCTACGCTCCTTCGACTTGTGGGTGCCTTGGCGCCGGTTCGCCATGTACTGCTTCACATCCAAGTATATGGCGTGGTCATTAGGCTCTATGCCGAATATCGCATCGTCCAGAGCCACCTTCCTTCCGGTGTCTTCGCCTTTTATGTTTAATACGCTCAGTTCCATTACTTCTCTATTAATACGATTGAACCTTTGCATCCCGGAACGGAGCCTTTCAACAATAAAAGGTTGTGCTCCGGCATAATTTTAATCACCTCCAGATTCTGGACGGTGACGCGATCGTCACCCATCTGTCCGGCCATACGGGTGCCTTTAAACACCTTGGCAGGATAAGAGCAGGCGCCGATGCTGCCCGGGGCGCGCAGGCGGTTGTGCTGACCGTGGGTCGACTGCCCTACACCGCCGAAACGGTGGCGTTTAACAACGCCTTGGAAGCCGTGTCCTTTAGAGGTGCCGACGACATCCACAAAGGCGGCGTCTTGCAAGTACTCTACGGTAATCACGTCGCCCGTTTTATGGGCGGTTTCGAAGTTTTTGAACTCGGCCAAGTGCCTCTTGGGGGTCACACCCGCTTTCTTGAAATGGCCCAATTCCGGCTTCGTGGCATGTTTTTCCTTCTGTTCCTGGAAACCCAGCTGCAAAGCCTCATAGCCATCTTTCTCAAGCGTCTTTACCTGTGTAACCACGCAAGGACCTACTTCGATAACAGTGCATGGAAGATTCTTTCCCTCGGCACTGAATACGGATGTCATTCCGATTTTCTTTCCTAACAATCCTGGCATTTCGCTTCTTAATTATGTATTACACTTTTATTTCCACTTCTACCCCGCTGGGAAGCTCCAACTTCATCAGGGCGTCGACCGTTTTCGCCGTCGAGCTGTAAATGTCTATCAGCCGCTTGTAAGAAGAAAGCTCGAATTGCTCGCGCGACTTCTTGTTGACGAAGGTCGAACGGTTCACCGTGAAGATGCGCTTGTGCGTAGGCAGAGGGATGGGGCCGCTGACAACAGCACCCGTAGCTTTTACCGTCTTGACGATCTTCTCGGCCGACTTGTCAACCAAGGAGTAATCGTAAGATTTTAGTTTGATCCTAATTTTCTGGCTCATCTGTTTATATTTAGTTCAATCGGGCCGGAGAAAGAGCCATTTCCTCCCCCGGCCTGTTTTATCCTTATTTTATCAAATCCACACGTCCTTGTACTTCCGTCAAGACCTGCTTGGCGATAGAGCTGGATACGGCCGCATAATGGTCGAACTGCATCGAGGAGGTGGCGCGTCCGGAGGTGATGGTACGCAGGGCGGTCACATAGCCGAAGGTCTCTGCCAAGGGCACCTTCGCCTTAACGATGCGTGCGCCGGTACGACTGGTTTCCATCCCTTCCACTTGCCCGCGGCGTTTGTTGAGGTCGCCGATGACATCGCCCATACTTTCTTCGGGGGTCACAACCTCCAATTTCATGATGGGTTCCATCAAGACAGGGCCGGCCTTGGCACAGGCGTTCTTGAACGCCTGCAAGGCGCAGATTTCGAAGGAAAGCTGGTCGGAGTCCACAGGGTGGAAGGAGCCGTCTATCAGGGTCACCTTCAAGCGGTCCATCGGGTAGCCTGCCAGCACACCATTTTTCATGGCCTTCTGGAAGCCCTTCTGCACCGAGGGGATAAATTCCTTGGGGATATTGCCACCCTTTACCTCGTCGACGAACTCCAAGTCGCCCTCGAATTCAGGTGCAGTAGGTTCTACGCGCACGATGATATCGGCGAACTTGCCGCGACCGCCGGTTTGCTTCTTGTAAACCTCACGCAGCTCGAAGGGCTTGGTAATGGCCTCCTTGTAGGATACCTGCGGGCGACCTTGGTTGCATTCCACCTTGAACTCGCGCTTGAGGCGGTCGATGATGATTTCCAAGTGCAACTCGCCCATGCCGCTGATGACGGTCTGGCCGGTTTCCTCGTTAGTCTGTACCCGGAAGGTGGGGTCTTCCTCGGCCAGTTTAGCCAAGCCGATACCCATCTTGTCCAGATCTTTCTGCGTCTTGGGTTCCACAGCCACGCCGATGACGGGGTCGGGAAATTCCATAGACTCCAGCACAATGGGGTTATTCACATCGCAGAGCGTGTCGCCGGTGCGTATGTCTTTGAAACCTACGCCCGCGCCGATGTCGCCGCAACCAATAACTTCTACTGGATTCTGCTTGTTAGAGTGCATCTGAAAAAGGCGGGAGATGCGTTCCTTCTTGTCCGAACGGGTGTTCAGCACGTAGGAGCCAGCATGCAATTCGCCCGCGTAAACCCGGAAGAAGCAAAGGCGTCCGACGTAGGGGTCTGTGGCTATCTTGAATGCCAGGGCGGTGAGGGGTTCCTCCACCAATGGGTGGCGTTCGATAACCTTGTTCGGGTCGCGCGGGTCGGTACCCTCGATGGCGGGGGTGTCGGCCGGGCTGGGCAGATAGGCGCACACGGCGTCCAAAAGGGACTGCACACCCTTGTTCTTAAACGAAGAGCCGCAAATCATCGGGCAAAGGTGCATGGCGATAGTGCCTTTGCGCAGAGCCGCATGGATTTCGTCTTCGGTGATTTTCGACGGGTCGTCGAAATATTTCTCCATCAGGGTGTCGTCGACTTCAGCCAGGGTTTCCAGCATCTTGTCGCGCCATTCCTTGGCTTCGGCCATGAGGTTCGCGGGAACGTCGTCCACTTCATATTCAGCGCCGAGGGTCTCGTCGTGCCAGAAGATAGCCTTCATGCGTATCAGGTCAACCACACCTTTGAAGTTCTCTTCTGCCCCTACAGGTATCTGTATCGGACAGGGATGTGCACCGAGGATGTCCTTCACCTGGCGTACGACCTCGAAGAAGTTGGCGCCCGAGCGGTCCATCTTATTGACGTAGCCGATGCGCGGCACATGATACTTGTCGGCCTGGCGCCATACTGTTTCCGACTGAGGTTCCACGCCGCCCACAGCGCAGAAGGTGGCCACGGCACCGTCGAGGACGCGCAGCGAACGTTCCACCTCAACGGTGAAGTCCACGTGCCCCGGGGTATCAATCAGGTTGATTTTATATTTCTTGTCCTTGTAGTCCCAAAAGGTGGTAGTGGCAGCCGAGGTAATGGTAATGCCTCGCTCCTGCTCCTGCGCCATCCAGTCCATGGTGGCTGCGCCGTCATGGACTTCACCGATTTTATGGGTCAAGCCGGTGTAATAAAGGATGCGTTCTGACGTCGTCGTCTTGCCGGCATCAATGTGTGCCATGATGCCGATGTTGCGGGTGTTTTCTAGCGAGTTTCTTCGC
>JAISGW010000056.1 GCA_031262895.1 Tannerella sp.
GATAACCTATCACACCAACTAATTAAACCTTATGGCATTTATCAAAATCTCCGAGCAACCCTCGCTCTACAACGACCTCGAGAAGAAGCCTGTCCGCGAACTTCTCGAGGATATCAACACCGAAGACCAAAAGGTGGCTTTGGCCGTACGCAAGGCCATCCCGCAAATCGAGAAGCTGGTCAATGAGATTGTTCCCCGTATGAAGCAAGGCGGCCGCATCTTCTACATGGGTGCCGGCACGAGCGGGCGCCTCGGCGTGCTTGACGCCTCGGAGATACCGCCCACCTACGGCATGCCCCCCACCTTAGTCATCGGACTGATTGCCGGCGGCGACACGGCGCTGCGCAACCCCGTGGAAAAGGCCGAGGACGACCCCGACCGCGGCTGGCAGGAGCTGCAGGAACGGCACATCTCCGACAAGGACACCGTCATCGGCATAGCCGCCTCCGGCACGACGCCCTACGTCATCGGCGCCCTGCACCAGGCAAGGGCCTGCGGCATCCTGACGGCCTGCATCACCAGCAACCCCGACTCGCCCATGGCTGCCGAGGCCGAATTTCCCATAGAGATGATTGTCGGACCCGAATACGTCACCGGCAGCTCGCGCATGAAATCGGGCACGGGGCAAAAGATGATTCTCAACATGATCAGCACCACAGTCATGATACGCCTCGGTCGCGTGAAAGGGAACAAGATGGTCAATATGCAGCTCACCAACCAGAAGCTGGTCGACCGGGGCACCCGCATGGTGGCCGAGGCCACCGGCCTCCCCTACGAGCAGGCCAAAAACCTGCTGCTGATGCACGGCTCCGTCATGCACGCCGTTCAAGCCTATCAGGTGCAGGAATAGAATCTCAAAATCACTTCCGGCAATAGCGACGCTACTTCCTGGCTATGATGGAGACGAAGCCGGTAGCGGGGAGGTCTACGGAAAGGCTGCCGTCGCTGTCTTGCGTGCAAGGAAGAGGCTGCATGTCCATCTTGTCGGTCGTCGCATAAGCCTGCACGGAAGTCAGCCCGGCAGGCAATCCTTTGATTTTCGCCTTGCGCGCCGCCCCGTTGTTGACCATGTGGACGGCATACGTGCCGCGCGCAACATTGCCGAAGACGGCGCAGTTGACCTCTTCCTTCGAAGAGGTGAAGGGCAAGGCGAAGCTGTTCGCCGGTGTGGAGGCCAACTGTTTGAGGTTCCAGAAACGTTGCGTGGTACGCAGCGGGCCGCTGGAACCGTAAATGCCTGCTCCCCAAAGAAGGGAATAATCGGAGGTGTACTGCCATTGCAGGATGGAAAGCGGCTGGCAGATGGCGGCGATGCGCAGGTACAGGTTGATTTCGTAGAGTGCGAAGGTAGGTTCGAGGAATATCTGCGGATAACGCCAGGCCGCCGCGTCGGTGGAACCTTCGGCCACGACAAGGGGGAGATTCAACTGTCTGGCCGCACCCGCCCACTTACGCAGGGTGGCATCGTCGCAGCCCCGCCAGGAGTGGAAGGAAACGGCGGCGATGTAGGGATGCGTCGCCGGGTCATTGAGGGCGGGAAGAATGAAGTTGAAAGTCGTCGCGTCGGAATTGTCACCCAGCAGCAGCTTGGTGGCTAAGCCGCGCGAAGCCAGATAGGTGCCAAAACCTTTGATGAACCGGGCATGTTCTTCTGGAGTGAACAGCACGTTAATGCCTATGTCGGACTCATTGAACGAGAAAGCCCAGGCTTCCACGCCATAGATTCGCTTGAGCGCCACCAAGTAGTCGGCCATTGACTTGTAAATAGCCAGCCTCTTCGCGGGGTCGAGCCTGAGCGCGGCGATACCTCCGCGGTGCATCTGCTGTCCCGGCTTCAAAGCCCAACGGGGAGGGAACCAGGCACTGACAATGACCGGCATGCCGATAGCGGCCAGTCGTTGTGCCATTTGCATGGAAAGCCTAACGTGCTCGGGCAGGTTCCCGGCCAAAGCTTCGGCTAAGGGACGGGCCTCTTCCTTGGGTTGCCACAGCATCCAAGGCATCTCGACCCGCCCGAAAGCCACGCGCATGTTCTTGAGGCAATAGTCGATGACTTGCGGGTCGGCCTTCGGATTCTGCAGGCGGAAGTCGCCGCCCATGCCGGCAAAGAGGCGACCGGGATTCTGCGGGTCGACATCTACCTCAACGGGCGCATGGTCCACATCGCCCGCCGCGTGAATGCTGAAGCTCATCTTTGCTTTCTGCCCTTTATGCAGGTTGCCGCCCATCAATTGCACATACAACAGGGCGGGCTGTCCGGCCGTTTTGCGCACCAAGGCTTTGACGCCCGTACTAAAGTCGAGGCCAAGCCGGCGTCCGGCGCTGCCGGTAATCGTTATCCGACTGCCGGAGGCCACTTTGGAATTGCCGTTCAGGTCGGCTAAGGCAATCCGTGTGCCGCCTATTCGAACCGTACCCGCAACGTAGTGTTTGTCGGGCAGGGCGAAAGCATAATAAACACCTTCCACGCGGCGGTTCGTGTCCGATTGCAGGGAAAAGGAAACGGAAGCGAGGCCTTTTGCCTTGTCGGTGACCGTCTCGATGAAACGGACGCGTTGCACGGAGCTGGTCACGATTTGGCTGGCTCCGTCGCGACGGAACTGCGTCTGCTGGCGCTCCCGTCCGGTGAAATCCAAGCCCGTCCAGCCTTTGTCCACAACGCGGAAAGAAGATTCGAAATCTATCAACTCGCCGTCCACGCGGAGGCCGGTGATGTTTCCCCAGGCCATGACTTCGGTCTGCGCCCCGGTCTTCATTGACAAGAGCGAAGCCGCAAGGACGGCAAATGCGGATACAAGTATTTTTTTCATGAGACTGCTTTTTAAAGGTTGGGAAAACGCTCTATGATTTCAAAGCCCATGCGGGTGTTATGATAGGGACAACGCCACTGATCGGCTTTGGGTCGCTTGGCCTGGGGGCTGAGGTCGGGATTGACATCGCGGTACCAGCCGCCGTATTGCCGGTCAATCATGTACTTCTTTATCCAATCCCAGCTGCGTTGGGCGGTTTTGAGGAACTGCTTGTCGCCGCTGACTTGCCAGGCATTGATAAAGCCGTTGACACTTTCGGCTTGCACCCACCATTCGAGCGTGTTGTTCGTATGCCGGGGTGACTTCTCATACATCAGGCCGCCATGCTTGTCAAAGCCCTCGCGCAATTGTGTACGCGCCACCCGGACAGCCACCGCGCGGGCATCGGCGATGATGCCCGGGTCGTCCAACACTTCGGCCGCCTCAAGCAGC
>JAISGW010000076.1 GCA_031262895.1 Tannerella sp.
GGGCCAACCCGGAACGCGCCAACCGCGTACTCGGCTGGACGGCCAAGGAAAGCCTCGAAGACACCCTCCTCTCCGCCTGGCGCTGGCAACAGAAGCTGGCGAAAAAGGCTTAAACGGCAGATTTCCACATGGATAAAAAGATAATCATCGCCATCGACGGGCCTTCATCGAGCGGGAAAAGCACGCTGGCCAAAGACATGGCCGGGGAAATAGGCTATTTGTATGTGGATACGGGCGCCATGTATCGCGCCCTCACCCTCTACGCCCTGCGTCACGGCTGCATGGAAAAAGGCAGCGTGGACGCCGGGCGCCTGCAAGGCCTCCTGCCTGGCATCCGCATCGAATTTCGGAGCGGAGAAAAAGGGAAACGGGACACTTACCTGAACGGAGAGAACGTGGAAGCGGAAATCCGTGGCATGGAAGTGGCCGAATGGGTCAGCCCCGTAGCCGCCCTACCCTTCGTCAGGCACGACTTGGTGGCCAAGCAGCAAGCCATGGGTGCCGGAGGCGGCTTGGTGATGGACGGGCGCGACATCGGCACCGTCGTCTTCCCCCAAGCCGAACTGAAAATCTTCCTCACAGCATCGGCCGAAATACGTGCCAAACGCCGCTGGGCGGAACTCCTGGCCAAAGGCGGGACGGCTTCCTACGAAGAAGTGCTGGCCAATGTGGAAGAACGCGACCGCATCGACTCCTCCCGCGCAGAAAGCCCCCTGCGCCAGGCGGCCGACGCCCTACCCTTAGACAATTCTACCATGAGCCGCAGCGAACAACTAAGCTGGCTGCTCGAAAAATATGCGTCAGTAATTAGGAGTTAGGGATTAGGGATTAGTTATAGGGGTAGACATCCTGGTCGTCCCAATCGTTGACGTCTACGTCGAAGCCGCCGTTATCACCTTCCTCTCCGTCCAAGGGCGGCGCGGGGATTGCCGGCAGTAGCCCTTCGCTGTTGTCAATCAGTATGTCGTAGCCGTCGCGGGCCAGTTTGGCGGCGCGGTCGCTCATGGAGGCCTTCAACTGCGCGCTGACGTCCCACAAGGCAAAAGCATAATCGCTGCCCTTCGAGAGGGTTTCCAAACAAAACAGCTGCTTGGCGCCGTCGGCAGGCGGGAAAGAGCGGAAAGTCCCGACGATGCAGGCCGTAGCCGAAATGTTCTTCACGGCGGCGCTGTTGACTAAGACGGTCGAAGGCGTCGTGACGGGCAATTGTCGGGCGATGAAATAGGAACCGGCCATGCCGGAAAGGGCCGCCCGCAAGCCGTTGGAGGCGAGGTTGCCCGTACCTTTCACATTGCGGATGCAATAGGTGAACTCGCGCGAGAGGCTGTCGGGATACATGTCCAGATGCAGGGTGTCGTCAACGGCCTGCGTCCAATCCACGTCAAACTCTTGCACAGTGGCCGCGTACAAGCGGTCCGGCTCGACCACCAGAGGCTCCCAAGGCGCCACGCCCTGCTTCATAAGCTTCTCGTAAGTGTTGCGCTGGCCGGACTTGCAGTAAGCTTCGATGTCGCGGTTGGACTCGTTGCGGAAAAATACCTGCTCGCAATCGTCGTAATTGTAGGCCATGGCCAAGTGCGAAGTCCCATCGGGAAGGTCAAGCAGCTTGACCCAGTCCGTTCCCAAGAAGTCGCGCCCGTAGCCGTTGTAACCCGCCGTAAGCGACTGCAAATTAATCCTCATCCCTTTGGCAGGGACAAGGGCGGGGTTGTACGTATCCCAATGGACTTGCAGCTTCACCACCGGCTGTTCGTTATCCTCATGCCCCAACACACCTCTATCGCCGCACTGCGAGAGGTTCTCGTTGATGCAGCCGGAAAAGGCCAGCGCGACAAATGCAGCCGCAAGGAGACCTATCTTGTTCATTTTATTCGGCATTGTATCCTTTTTATAGGGCAAAACTACGGTGGCGAAGACGAACAAGGCTGACAAATCGTACAATTATGCACGACATATCGTACAAAAAAGCGGCCTCACCCTTATAGGTTAACCTTTACTTGTTCAGATGGCTGTGCTTGATGCCGTAGAAGAAATAGATAAGCAGTCCGATAAGCGTCCAGATTATCAGGCGCGCCCAAGTGGGCCACGGGAGCGAGAGCATTTGCACGACGCAAATCAGTGCACCGATTAAAGGCAGCCAAGGCACCCAGGGGACGCGGAAGGGGCGTTTCAAATCGGGACGGGTGCGCCGCAAGACGATCACGCAGAGGCAGACGATGGTAAAGGCCAGCAAAGTGCCGATGGAGACCAATTCGTTTAATACCTGCAAGGGAAAAAGCCCGGCGATGAGCGCCGTAGCAAGGCCGGCAAGGATGGTGGCACGCTGAGGCACGCCGCGCACCGGATGCACCCGCGCCAAAAAAGACGGCAGCAAGCCGTCGTCGGCTATCGAATAATAGATGCGCGACTGCCCCAGCATCATGACGAGGATGACCGAGCTGAGGCCCGCGATGGCACCCAGCTTGATGAAAGGGCTGAGCCAGGAGAGCTGCGGCACTTGGTCGATGGCCACGCCGATAGGGGCTGCGACATTGAGCGAAGTATAATGCACAATGCCTGTCAAAACAGCCGTGACGGCCACATAAAGGACGGCGCAAACGCCCAGGGAAATCAAAATACCGCGGGGCATGTCGCGCTGGGGGTTGCGTGTTTCCTGCGCGGCCGTCGAAAGCGCGTCGAAGCCCAGATAGGCGTAAAACACAATACCCGCTCCGCGCAGTATGCCGCTCCAACCGTAATGCCCGTATTCACCCGTATTCGCCGGGATGTACGGTGTCCAGTTGGAACGGTCTATGTACGACAGGCCGAAACCCACGAAAAGGAGAATGACACCCACCTTGATAGCCACAATGACGTTGTTGATAAGAGCCGACTGCTTGATGCCGCCCATCAACAGGGCAGTCAAGATGCCGACGATGAACACGGCCGGAAAATTAATCAAGCTGCCGCTCCATTGCCAACCGCTTTCCGGCAGGTAAATGAAGGTGGACTGTGAAATCTGCGGCGGCAAATGCACGCCCCAACCGTCAAGGAGATTGAGCATATAACCCGACCAGGCCGAGGATACCGAAGAACAAGCGAAAAGGTATTCCAACACCAAAGCCCAGCCGATGAACCAGGCCAGGAATTCGCCCATCGTCGTGTAGCAATAGGCGTACACGCTGCCAGAGACCGGTATCATGGCCGCGAACTCCGCGTAGCACAAGCCTGCCAACACGCAGCCCACCGCCGAAATGGCAAAAGAAATGGTAAGCGCCGGCCCTGCGTACTCGGCAGCCGCCTGACCGGTAATGACAAAAATACCCGCCCCGACAATGGCACCTATGCCCAAAGTCACCAAATTGGTCGCCGTCAGGTTTCTGTGCAGGCCCCCATTGTCCTGCGAGGACGCCTCAAGCATCGCGCCGATGTCCTTCTTCCGAAAAAGCCGGTTTAACATGTTTCCCACATTTCCGGCAAATGTACGACAATCGCTCGAAAATTCTCTATCTTTGCGCTACGTATAATCTAAAAGGACTATTGCATGTCAACAACAGAAGACCAGCAGCAAAGGTATCAAAAGCGCTTGTCCACAGCCGGTTTCGATGAGGCTTACCGCATGATAGACTATATAAAGCCCGCGTAAAGGAAGGAATATGGACAGATATCTTATTATCAAAACGCGCGATGAACTGTTGCGCATTAAAATCGGACAGATACTCTTTTTCGAGGCCGACCGGAATTATACCAAGCTGCTATTGTCTAACGGCATACAGTTCACCTTTGCCATTAACATCGGCAAGATAGAAGAAACGTTGGAGAAGCAGATGCAGGGCATCAGTGACATCCTCATCCGTGTGGGGAAAAGCCATATTATTAACAAGAACCATATCCTCCAAATCAACCTCCCCAAGCAAAGGCTCATCCTGCTGACCGCCGACGGAAAGCCCAAGGAACTGACCATTTCCAAGGAGCCGTTGAAAACCTTAAAGGACACTTTCGAACGCGAGCTGCTGAAGGCTCCCGACAACCTAAGCCAAGGAGATGACAATTAAAATAGGAAAAGCACCGGACAACGATTACGTGGCTGACGACCCGCAAGTGAGCAGGCACCATGCCCGGCTTACGCGCGACGAGCAGGGAATCCTGCTGTTGGAAGACCTGCAATCGACCAACGGCACTTTCGTGAACGGCGCACAGATACTCAAGAAACGCATCACGCCCACCGACCATGTCGTCCTGGGGAGTAACTATATCCTTGACATCGGCCAGGCACTGCGTGCCAACAACGACTACTGCGAGGAATTTGCCGCCTTAAAGCAGGTGTACGACACTTATATCAGCAAGAAAGTGCGCATACAATCGGCCAACACCTTTCGCACCAGGCTTTTCCAAGCCCTGCCTTTCGCGCTTCCCGGCATCGTGGGCGGCATCATCAGCCTGGCCGGCGGCAGCAGGACCTTCCTCGGCATCAGCCTGCTCGTAGCCATCTGTGCCCCCTGCATAGGCATTTACCTGGGAGCCAGGCAGGCCGCCAAAGCCCCGCAACTGCTGCAAGACCTGGCCAACCGTTTCAAAATCGATTACGTTTGCCCCAAATGCGGTGCCTTTCTCGGAGAAATACCTTGGGAATCCCTGGCCAACAAGAAACATTGCCCCGTCCCTTCCTGCAAGGCAAAATGGGTGGACGGCTGAAAGTCCGCCCGAGCTTTCGTATGTGAAAGCCCTCCTTTGGTACAGGAATATGCCTCCCATGATTATTCGGCCGGAGAGGATGAGGCGACTTCTTTCCTTTCCTCTATTTTTGCAGCGTATTTGTAGCTGTTAAATAACAAAGGAAGTATATGAATGAAGATGATTACACTTTTGTGACGATCGACGATAGCGACCCCTTCTTGTCGGATGCCGTTGTGATTGACATGGATGACAGCGGCAACATGGCAGATGCCATCACCATTGACGACGGGAGCCTGCTTGACATGGACGGCGGCCACGATTTCATCAGCCTGGCCGACGATACCATCATGCTTTCAGACACGGACCTGCTGGATGCAGGTTCTGCCAACGATATGGGCGATTGGGACATTAGCATCCTATGATTTCGCTCAGATGCCCTTACTGCCAGGTCGGCCTTAAAATTGACGAGAGCAAACTCCCTCCAGGCCTACGCTCTTTCAAGTGCCCCAAATGCAAAAAAGACATTCCGCTATCCATCCTCGGGGAAGGCGGGGATAATTTATCCCCGCCTTCAGACGAGACGCAAGTCTTTACCCCAAGGAAAAGCGGGATAGGTCGTCTGACGGTCTTGCCTGACGCCAACACACCTGAACAGGTCCTTTTCCTGCAAGAAGGTCTCTCTATCGTGGGACGCCGTTCGGCACAACCCACAGGGGCCAATCTCCGCATACAAACAGCCGACCGTTCCATGAGTAGGGAACATCTGCGCATAGAAGTCAAGAAAGATGCCAAAGGACGGTACAAACATTATCTGTCCGACAATAAGAGCAAAAACCATACGTTGTATAACAGTAATTATTTGGGAGAAGGAGAGGTTGTCATTCTGAATGACAACGATGAAATCATCATCGGGCACACTGTCCTCCGCTTTAATGAATAAATACTGTGCATATACAAATAGGAAGACCTTATGCCGTCAGCGAAAAAGGACGGCGACCGAATAACGAAGATTCCATTTATCCGGAAGGGGAAGTCGTAAGGGTAAACCAACGCCTTTTTCTGGTATGCGACGGCGTGGGCGGCGCGGAGAAAGGGGAAGTGGCCAGCGCCTTGGCCTGCGACCTCATCCCCGCCTATTTTCTGTCCATGCTGGGAGGGCAAGGCAAGCCGACGGAAGCTTTCATCCAAAAAGCCGTACATTATGCAGAAGCCCATTTCGACAGCTATATAAAGCAACATCCGGAAGCTTCGGGCATGGCCACCACGCTTACGCTCCTGTATTTCGGCGAAGAGGGGGCCTGGGCCGCGCACATCGGCGACAGTCGTATTTACCAGTTCCGGGAAGGCAAAATCATCTTCCGCACTGAAGACCATTCCTTAGTCAACCTTTGGCTGCAGGCTGGGCGCATCACCCCGGAGGAAGCAACGCAGCATCCGAAACGGAACATCATTCTCCGAGCCATACAGGGCCGGGCACATCCGGCAGAAGCCGAAGTGACGCAGTTGGAAGACCTGCAGGCCGGTGACTGTTTTTTCCTTTGTACCGACGGCGTGCTGGAAAGTTTTTCCGACCAGGCGCTTGAAGCACTTTTCAAGCCGGGGAACTCTCCCGAATCCATCAAAGACCGGATAGTGGAAGCCTGCGACAGGCAAAGCCGCGACAATTATTCCTTCTATATCATCCCTGTCCAACAGGTGCAAACGGGCGGAAAGACAGGACAAAATCTTCTCTCTTTCCTTTATTCTTTTATTTAAATGCTGTACTTTTGGCGTAGAATTTGAATACGCACAATGAATCTACCGGCAGGCTATCTTCTTCAAAACGGCAAGTACCAATTGCGCAAGGTGATTGGTCAAGGCGGATTTGGCATCACCTACGAAGGAATACTGACGGAAGTGAGGGGCAAATTGGGGACGATTAAATCGGCCGTACCCATCTGTATCAAAGAATATTTCTTCAAAGATTATTGCTATCGTGCCGAAGATAACTCCGTCCAGGTACATTCGGAAACGGGGCGTCTTCTGTTTGGGAAATTCAAGGAAAAGATGCTGCGCGAAGCCAGGATTCTCTCGGAAGTACATCACCCTTATATCGTTAACGTATTAGACGTCTTTGAAGAGAACAACACCGCCTACATCGCCATGGAATATATCGAGGGAAATTCCCTGAAATATCTCCTTGAACGCGACGGCCGTTTCCCCGAAACCAGGGCGCTCAAATACATCCGGCAGGTGGGCGAAGCCCTGCAATTCGTCCACGAAAAGAACATCCTCCATTTGGATGTCAAGCCGGGCAATATCTTAATCGACCGCAAAGACAATGCCCGGCTGATTGATTTCGGCGTCAGCAAACGTTACGACACGGCGAACAGGGAAACCAGCACCACCATGCTGACCCTTTCCAAAGGCTTTGCCTCCATAGAACAATACGACAACGAAGGCACATTCACCTTCTCGCCATGCCCCGACGTCTATTCCTTAGGCGCCACCTTGTACAACCTGCTCACCGGGCAAATTCCGACAGAATCCATCCTGCGCGCCACGCGGCCCATGGCCAGGCCTTCCGAAATTAACCCCCTCATCTCGGCCAAGACGGAGGCAGCCATTCTCAAGGCCATGCAAATCAATCCGGCCGACCGTTTCCAAAGCGTGAAGGAGCTGTTGCTGGCTTTGGACCTCCCGGCAGAGATTCAAGAAGAAGCCGCGAAAGACGAAGACGATACAACGCTTATTTACCGGCAAAAGGCCATTGACGGCAACAACGACGCCGAACAGACCATCCTGCAAGAGCAGCCGCCCCGCAAAAGAAGGGGCCGACATAACTTGCTCGTTGCCTTTCTCTGTGCCTTCGTACTCGTCGGCGCAGCCTTTGCCTATCATCTGGTCGGCAACCACACGGAAGCCACCCCTATAGTGCTCCCTACCCCGCCCGAAATAAAAACGGCGGTCAAGGACAAGTCAACGGCCAAGGACGAAAAGGCAGTCCGCAGGGACGTCGCACGCTCCTCGCAGAAAGAGGAAAAGCAGTCGGAGCAGGGAAAGGAAAAGGACCTCGCCAAGGCGAACGACAAACCGGCAGAGGTCACCCGCCAACAAGGCGACAGCCTGCATTTGGCCGAGGTCTCCCCGCAACAGGAATACGAGACCTTGATTACCCAAGGGAAAGCACGGATGAATGCAGGCAAATATGCAGAAGCCAGCGAGGACTTCAACAAGGCCATGGATATCAACGGGACGGAAGAAGTCAGGCAACTGATGATAGCCAATGCCCTGAAGCTGGAAGCAAAGCAGACAGAGGAGCGCATCGCCCAATACGAGGACAAGATGGCGCTTGGGAAACTGCGCATCGTGAGGAAAAAATCCACGGGCAAATACGGAGCCATCAACGACAAAGGGGAAGAAATCATCCCCTGTAAGTATAATTACGTGGATATGGCCGGCGAAGGCACCTGGGCCTTTGAACGGGCAGATAAATTGTTTGACATCTATAACTCTAAAGGCGTTTTGGTACGTACCGATTCTACTTATTATTAAAGATAAAGGGAAGATGAAAAAACTTTGGATGATACTCCTTCTGTGCCTGTCTTTCCCTTTTCTTGCTTTGGCGCAACAGCAGACAGATTACAACAAGAAAGGCGATGAGGCTTTTGCGCAGAAAGACTACAGTGATGCCCGCCTATTTTACAGTGCAGGTGTGTCGGCTTGCGACTTATACAGCATCCAGCAACTGGCCAATATCTGGAATGTTGACCTGAGCATGCGCAATCCCATGCACGTTTTGATGAGCCGTTGCCTAAGCTGCCTGAACGAAATGGCGGCCGAGGGCGACACCACGGCCATGGCGCAATTGGTCGTCTTCTATTCCAAGGGCATCGGCACGGCCAAAAGCGACAACACGGCTGCCTATTGGCAGCAGCGGCTGGATGAATTGCGGCGCCCGCCCGAGCCTGTTGCCGACGAAAAGAAGAAACCTGCTTCCATCCATTTCTTTGCCGGCTATGCCTTTTCGCCGCTGACGCCTTTCGGCCTCACCTTCGGCGGCACGGGCAAGCGCTTCGGCCTTTACGCGCAATTCAAGACCAATGCCTCTTTCCGCGAATACGACGGGGAATTTTCAGGAGCCGCGCCCTCTTCCCAGGGGAACTTGCTGCGCCCCTTGCACAGCCAACCCAACCGTTGGGAGATTTCGCTCGGCTTACTCGTGAACATGAAGCGGAAATGGACGGCCTCGGCGGCTTTGGGCTATTACCAATGGAACCGGATTGAAGAATACGCCGCCATCGACGACGCCGGCCATCCGCTTGGCGCCTACTACTATTATAAATATGTGGACGATTCCTACCAAGGACTTATGGCCAAAGTCAACGGCGCCTATACCTTCCTGAAGCACTTCTACGTCGCGGCCGGCCTGTCCGCTTATTTCCGTCCGGCGCCATTGGACGGGAAACAAGTGATTGCCGATTTGAACCTTGGACTTGGCGTAGTGTTTTAAGCATATTCGGAGAAAATGGAAATGAAAAGATATTTCGGAATCATAGCCGGCCTGCTTTTGGGCGCCTTCGGGATAACCGCCTGCCTCGACGAGGCGGAGCCGCTGACGAAAATAGCGGGAGGCGGTAGTCCGTCCATCACGGGTGATTCCATCGGGAAGCGGGATGCCACCTCTATTGCGGTTTTCGCCCTCATCAGCCGCCAAAACGGCGCGCCCGTCACCGACTGCGGTTTCCTGTTCGTACAATCGGGCCATCAGGACACCAGCAAAATACAACTTACGGAAAACGAAGGCACGGCGCCCATCCAGTTGCAAGCCACACTCAGCAACCTGTCCGTCAACACCACCTACCTCATCCGCGCCTACGCCGCCAACAGCCAAGGCATAAGCTACGGCAGCGAAATGTCGGCGAAGACGACCAGCGGGCTGGGTGAAATACGCACCTTGCCGGCCGACAGTGTGCGGGGCGTCTCCGCCCTTTTAGGAGGGAACATCACAGACAAGGGCGACGGAGCCATCCTGCAGCAAGGCGTCATCCTTTCCGCCAAGGCCGACTTGTCGGCTCCTTGCGACACCCTCTATCCCGCTTCGGCAGCCGATTCCTTCTACGTGAAGGCCGACGGCCTGAGCACGCTCTCCACTTACTACGCACTGGCCTTTGCCAAGAACCGGTTCGGCTTTTTTTACGGCGACACCATCTCCTTCCAGACGACCGACGGCCGCCCGAAAATCACCTCCCTGCAGCTTTCCAATGTCCTTTTCACCCAGGCCTCCTATTCAGCCCGACTCTCTTCTACCGGCGACGCCCCCCTCACGCGCAAAGGCATTTGCTGGGTAGCTTATCCCAATACGCCGACCGTCAACGACACCCTGTCTGTCAACAAGACTTCCGATTTCAGCGGGACGGTCAGTAGCCTGAGTCCGGGCATGCGCTACAATTTCAGAGCCTTTGCCGAGAACAGCTACGGCGTAGGATACAGCCCGGTGGCCACGCTAACCACGGCGAGCAAGCAGCCCGTTGTCGAACTGAGTTCCATCGGCAGCATGGCCGACGGGGCGGCCTTAGTCTGGGGACAGGTCATCTCTTCCGGCCAAGGCAATATCACCAGCGCGGGCTTCTGCTGGGGCACCTCCACAAGCCCGACCATTAACGACTCCTACGTGTCAAGCCCCCTCAGCGACATCGGTACCTACAGCCAGGCCATCACCAAGTTGAAGGGAGGGTTAACTTACTACGTGCGCGCCTTCGCGCAAAACGACGAGGGCGTCATCGGCTATAGCGCGGCGCAGCAAATCACCACCCCGCCCGTCTTCACCGCAGTGGCGCCCTTCACGGGAGGCGTGCTGCTGCCCGGCACAGCAGCCTGCTTCGTGCTCAATAACGCGGCCTACTTGGTGGGTGGCGACCGGGGCGCGTCCTACTCCAACGCCTTGTGGGCTTACAGCATGAGCAACAACCGCTGGGACGCCATGCAGGCGTTCCCCGGCGGCGCGATGAAATGGCAGGCCGCCGCCACGCTCAACAACATGGGCTACGTGTTCGGCGGCCGCAATATTTCCGGCGCGTACAGCAAGCAAATCTATCGTTACCTGCCCGCCCAAAACCAATGGTCGGACGTCACGCCGGGAGGTACCGCTCCTGACCCGATGTACGCGGCGGCGGGATGCGCCTTCAACGGCTCCGCCTGGTTCATCGGCGGTTGCCGCGACACCATCCACGGCGAGGTCTGGAGCTTCGACTCCTACGCCTGGACACGCCGCCCCGACTTGCCCGAAGAGCAATACGGGGGAATAGCCGTCGCCACCGATTATAAGATATATGCCGGCTTCGGATTCACCAATCTCCTGGGAACGGCCTCCAGCCGCACGCTCTATTCCTATACTTCCGGTGCCAACGGCTGGATAGAAGAAAGCAGCCTGCCCGCCGCCGCTGGAAGTATCCGCACGGCCACCGTATATAAAAACAGCATTTATATGGTCGACAGCAACGGTGTCATCTGGGCTTACAGCATCAGCGACAAGTCCTGGACCCGCAAATCCACACTTCCCGTCCCCAACAACGGCGATTACCAACATTGCCTGTTCGTGCTGGGCGGAAGCATCTACATAGGCTTGGGTTCCTCCTACCAGTCGCTGCTCAAATACAGCCCGGAATGGGACAACTGAGGCATCCTTCACCCGCTCTCAATAAAATACCAATGACATCTTATAGTCTAATGGTCTAATGGTCTTATAGTCTAATGTCTAATAGTCTTATTGTCTTTATGGTCTAATAATCTTATAATCTTATGAAATGGCAACGCGTAAGAAAGAGTTGGCCGCTTAGGGCGGTGAACCTGCTGGGACTGGCCATCATTTTCGCCTCCCTTTTGCTTTCGTACACCTACATCCGGCGGGAGTGCAGCTACGACCGCTTCCATGTAAAAGCCGACCGCATCCTGCGGCTGTCCTACCAATACGGCGCCACGCCGGTCGACGGGCGTTTCATGGGCCTTACCAAACAAGCGCCCCTACTCCATGTGCCGGGCATAAGTGATGCCGTACTGATGACGCACATACAAACGGGTGTCCTCCGTCACGACGGGAAGCCTTATGTGCTGCACGATTTCTACGCTGCCACCGCTTCCTTCTTCAAGATATTCAGCTTCCACCTGATAGCAGGCGACACGGCCAGCGTGCTAGACGCGCCCGGCAAAGCGGCCATCAGCCGCCATTACGCGCAAATGCTCTTCGGCGGCGTGGAGAAAGCACTGGGCCAGACACTGGAAATATCGAGCCGACGCTTCCCGGAAATGAAGGTGAACGTCAGCGGTGTCTTCGAGAATTTCCCGGAGACCTCCCACTTCCATACCGATTTGGTTTTCCAACGGGCTGACGACGCTGCCGGAGAATGGACTTACGTCTACCTGCTGAAAAATCCCGAGACGAAAAACGGGCAACTCGCCAAGGCCATCACCGGCGTCATGAACCGGGAGAATACCGGGCCGGAGAAAGTCCGCGCCATACTGATGCCTATCACCGACATCCACCTGCACGGGCGTACGCAAAGGGAACTGGAACCGAACGGCAACATCAGTTACATCTATCTCGTGGCGGGGGCGAACGTCCTGCTGCTGGCTATCGTGCTGTTCAACCTATGGCTGAACTCCGGCCTTATCTTCGCGTACAACCGCCGCTATTATCAACTGCTGCGGCTCAACGGGGCGCAGGCCTCCACCGTGCTTCGCGACGAGGGGCTGCTGTCGCTTCTGCTGGGCATAGCCGCCCTGTTGCTGGGCGGCGGCCTTGCCTGGTATCTCTTCCCGCGCCTGCACTTAGCCGCCGCGCTGCCCGGCACAGCCGCCCTCCTCATCTTTTGCTTAGTATTCCTTTTGCTGGTAAGCGGCATCTCCCTCTTGCCGGTGCTGCGGAAGATGTCGTCTACCCTTTTCCGCAACAGCGAAGGCGACTTGAAGCCCTCACGCTTTTCCCTGTCAAACGTACGCTTCATGCTGATTGCCCAATATGCGTTGGTGATGTTCATCGTCATCCTCGCCTTCGGCATCGGGCGGCAGATGGGCTTGGTCAGGAGCACGCAGATGGGAGCCGGCGACGCCGACGTGCTCGTGATGCCCGAGCAGCCCGACCCGGTAAAGGAAAAATTTGCGCTGCTGAAGTCCGAATGGCTCAGGTATCCGGAAATAAAAGCCGTCACCTCGGCCATGCAACTGCCCGGCTCGGCCATCCGCGACTACGGCCAATTCCTCGTGGAAGGAAGGGCGGACGCAGACAAGCAGAACATTCCACTGTTGGCTGTCGGCGACGACTTCTTCCCTTTCTTCCATCTGAAGATGCTGGCCGGCCGGCCTTTCCGCCACCTGTCGCGCAGCCTTTCCGAAGAGACGGCACTCGCCGCGGATTACTATAAGCATAAGCAGCCTTACGTTCCCGATGCCACGGAAGAATATGTCATCAACCGCAAGGCCGCCGCGCAACTCGGCTTCGCCAGCCCCGAAGCAGCCGTCGGCAAACAGATGCAATCCTTCCACGACTATATCGGCAAGGGCACGATAGTGGGCGTATGCGAGGATTTTAATTACACCAACACTTATGACGAGGGGCTGCCCTTGGTGATTAAGGAGCGTCAGATGTACCAGAACTGCTTCTTCGTGCGTTTCGCTCCCGGCGAGCGTGCCAAAGGCATGGCCGCTTTTCAAAAAGTGTGGAAGGAAGTGAACCCGGATTATCCCGCCGACTACAGCTTCCTGCCCGAGACTTACGCCCGCGTCTACCATAACGAGCGGATGGCCGAATCCTTGGTCGACCTCTTTTCTCTTCTGAGCTTAGTGGTGGCCAATCTCGGCCTCATCATTATCATGGCCTTCCTGGTCGGGCGGAAAACGCGCGAAATAGGTATCCGCAAGGTGAACGGCGCCGCACCGGCCGACATCTTCCGCCTGCTGAACGGCAAGCTGGCCGCATGGATAGGGCTGGCCTTCGTCTTGGCCGCGCCTTTGGCCTGGTGGGCGCTTACGCGTTGGTTAGGCAATTTCGCGGAGAAAGCGCCCTTGCACTGGTGGGTTTTCGTTTCGGCGGGCCTGGCCGTATTGGCCGTTTCCGCCATAGCCGTCGGCTGGCAAAGCTGGCGCGCCTCCCGCCTCAATCCCGTAAACGCCTTGAAAACGGAATAAAGAGGTCTTGAAACCATTTCCGGCCGTTCGGAAGCCATAATCAGAAGTCTTGGGGGCATTCCCGAACGCTCGGAAGCCATAATCAGAAGTCTTGGGGGCATTCCCGAACGCTCGGAAGTCACAATCAGAAGTCTTGAGGGCATTTCCGAACGCTCGGAAGCCACAATCGGAAGTCTTGGGGACATTTTCGAACGCTCGGAAGCCATAATCAGAAGTCTTGAAGTGACTTCCAGGTTATAAGGCTGCAAAGTGGGTTACTTCTTCCGTAGCGGTAAAAGGGAAGGGCGGATATTGGTAGAGGGGGTGGCGCGGTTCGGTGAGACCCTCGGCATATTGCCAAATCGTTTGGTAGCGCGCGGGCTGTTCGCCCATAGCTTCCATTTGCCGCAGGTAAGCGGCTATGGATTTGTTTTCCACGATATAGACTTCGCCCATTTTTTCTATGATGGGGCTGTGGCGACGGCTGCGGTCGTGCGCGAACTTCAGGATGCGCCGCCCGTCGGCCGTCAGTCCTACGGTCGTGAAGCTCATGCTTTTCCCTATGCCCGGCAAGTTGAGCACGTTACGGTCGGTGCCTTGCACGAAGGGCTTTTCTTCTTTGGCCTCCTGCATGGAACGGGCGTTGGGGGCGAACATGGCGTAGTTCTCGCGGAAGCCTTTCACGGTAAAAGTATAGTAGCAAACGACACCGGCCTCCTGCAGGCAGCGGCGCAGCTTGGCGGCATGGCCGCGGCGCGAGGCGGCGGCGGTGAAGACCATCTGGTTGGTCAGCGTCCAGCCCGCTGCCCGGATGGCGCGGATGGCCTCGAGGCTTTCGGGTGTCAACTCGAGGGGCGACTGGAAATGGGTTTGCACATAGCATTGGGAGATGCCCGCTTCCGCGGCCTTTTCCTTAAACTCGCGCAGGACGTCGAGCAATTCCCCTTTGAGACGCATCGGCAGGTAAACGGGCAGGCGCGTGCCGAGGCGCACCCTTTGTATTTCAGCGTACTTCTGTCCTTCGGGGCGGCTTTCGTTGGCTTTCTTCTTGCGCAAGGCCATCTTGCAGACGGCCTCAAGAATGTGGCGCAGGGTGGCGTCGCGCGACATCAGGGCGTCGCCGCCGGTAATCAGAATGTCGCGCAATTGGGTGTCGTCCTCAAAATACTGCATCAGGCGACGCAGCTTGTGCGGCCATTGCTCCTTGGCTTGCAAGGCCTCGAAGTCGAAGTTCAGCCGCCCGCTTTGGAAGTCGTACATCCGTTGGCAGGAGGCGCAAAGCCCGCCACAGGCGCGTCCCATGGAATCGGGAATCAATATGGCCACGTCGGGATAACGGCGGTGGATGTTGTGCCCGGCGGGCAAGAGCCAACCGGCGGCATTGGGCTTGCCCTCCTCCACCAGGTCTTCGCGCTCCCAAGCCTTGATGTGGCCAAAGGCTTCGACCAGCTCGTCCGAATAGATGATGTAGGAGCGGATAGCCTCGTCGTCATACACGCCGCTGCCGGCATCCAGCAGCGAAAGGTAGTAGGGCGTGACGAAGAAGGGTATTTGCTTCTTCCTGGCGCGGAGCAGGCGCTTCATCGTGTCTTCGGAGAGCGTGCCTCCGAGGAAGGCGTTCAGTTCTGTGGGACTTTTGACGGCCATGGCCAATTGAAAGCGGCTGTCGTCCCACCAGGCGCGCACCTGCGCCAGCTTCTCCGCCGGTTCCAAGCCCGGTGCGAAATGGTATTTGGCATGGGGCGAAGAGCGCCTTTCTATCTTTTGCACCAGCAAGGGGAGCAGGCGTTCCTTGTTCGCAGCGCGCACGGCGCACACCTTTGCGTCTAAACCGCTCGGCCAACGCGCCATTTGCCGCCGCACCTGCATCTCGCCGGGCGGTGCCTCCTCCCGTTCGAGCAGGGAGAAGAGATGGAAAAGGTCTATGTACAAATCGGGCGGCCCTTCTTCCGGGGCGGCGCCTATCAGGAAAGCCCACAGGAGGCTGATGGTGCGAATGGGCAGGCGTTCGCCCGTGGAGAGTTCGTCGACGCTGCGGCCTTCGTAATCCAAGAGGCGCAACAGGCGGTTCCTGGCCGCCTCGCGTCCCTCGTCAAGCGGCAGAGCCAGCAGTTGTTCACGCAGTTTGTCCTTGAAGGATACCGCATCCTTACATTCTTTGGCCAAGCGTACCCATTGGGGGAAATGTTCCGTAAACCTTTTCTTGACCTGTTTCCATTCCTTTGTCATTGTCTCTGTTTTTGCCATATTTTCTCCGTTGTCATTGTTTTCGACAAATATAACGAAAAGTTATGAGACATTAAGACTATGAGACCTTAAGATGATGAGACATTAGACTCTAAGGCGAATCTCTTGGTCTTATTACCTTATAGTCTTATTATCTTAGAGTCTTATTGTCTTATAGTCTTATAATCTCTTTAGGTGCTTTTCAGGAAAAGAGGCAGCGGACAGCTTCTTCCACTTTGGAGGCTTGCATGATATTGAGTTTCGTACGGGAGAAGTCGAAACCCTTGAGGTTGTTGTTGGGGATGATGATACGCTCGAAGCCGAGGCGTTCGGCCTCGTGGATGCGTTGCTCGATGCGGCTGACGGGACGTATCTCGCCGGAAAGGCCGACTTCGCCGGCCAGGCAGGTGCCCCGGTCGACGGCGATGTCGAGGCTGGAGGAAAGGATGGCGGTGATGACGGCCAAGTCGATGGCCGGGTCGTTCACCCTGAGGCCGCCGGCAATATTCAAAAAGACATCCTTCTGGACGAGCTTGAAGCCGGCCCGCTTTTCCAAAACGGCCAGCAGCATGTTCAT
>JAISGW010000006.1 GCA_031262895.1 Tannerella sp.
CCTCCTTACTGGAGCAAAATTATCCGCAGTATGAAGTCATCGTCATTAACGACGGCTCCACCGACGAAAGCGAGGACGTGTTGAATCGTTTCCGGCAGAAGTATCCCAACCTCTACCACACCTTCATCCCGCAGGAATCGAAGTACCTGAGCAGGCGCAAACTTTCACTCACGCTGGGCATCAAGGCCGCACAATATGAGCATCTGCTATTCATCGAAGCCAATTGCCGACCATTGACGGCTGACTGGATCAGCACGATGGTACGTCATTATGACGATGCCACGCAAATTGTAGTGGGTTACTGCGCCTATACGACGGAAAAGAATTTTTTCCACAAACTGGTTGCCTACGACAACCTGATGACAGGCCTCCAATATCTGTCTTCCGCTTTGGTTGGCCATCCTTTCAGCGGCAATGGCCGCAATCTTTCTTATCGCAAGTCGCTTTTCTTTGCCCGCAAAGGGTACAGTCATTCCCTTACCCTGCACGCAGGCGACGACGACCTCTTCGTCAACGAGGCGGCCACGCCCGACAACACCAAAGTGGAATACGCAGCAGAGGGCATTACCGAAATGGCGCCCATCGAATACTTTGCCGTTTGGAAAGAAGGAAAGGTATCTCGCGCCGCTACCCGCAGCCATTACAAGGGTCGGCAAAGATATTTCTATCGCTTCGACGCCATCAGCTGCATTGGCTTTTCCCTGAGCGTGATTGCGGCCATAGCGGCGGGCGTCTGCTTGGATAATCCTGTCACCGCGGCAGTAGCCTTCCTTTTATATTGCGGCCTGTACATTATCAAGGCGCGCGTGGTGAAACACGCCTCAATATTGCTGAAACAAAAGGCTTTTTCGTTTCTGTTACCCTTCCTGGAGGCCGCACGTCTCTTTATGGGTGCCTACGTAATCGTTTATCGCGCTTTCCGGGGCAAACGGGATTATACCTTTACGACGAATTATTAACACATTCTTAACGTACGTTGTATACTTAAGGCTTGCGCAATACGTTTTTTGTACATACTTTTGGGGAACCAATTAAGTAAACCATCAATAAACCGAAAGCGTTATGAAAGTAGCATTATTAATGAGGAGTAAAAAGTCGCCCAAACAAGAACAAGACGCGCAGCGGGCAATTGTCTTCGACGTAGAAAAAGACAAGGTCGTAGGCGTAGAGAACGAAAAAGTCGAAGCTAAAGACCTGCTTTCTCTCAGCTCTTGGGCCATCGCCAAGAAAATCCAAGAGATATTCACGCCAAACATAGATGAACGACACCGCCAATACCTGCGTATGCAAGGCATACAGGTAAGAAGCTACGACGAACTGGAAGACAACGAGTTGTTTCAGACCTTCATCTTCGGCTAAAAGTAACATCCCAGCTCCATCAAGGCCGCCATTCTCTAACAGATGGCGGCCTTTTTATTGCATCTGCGTGTAAACAGAAGTGCTGCAGGAATTATTTCGGTGAAAGATAGGAAAAACGCTTTTTTTCCTATCTTTGTGCCCTTAAAAATAACATAAACTTTTAAAACAGATAGAGATAAATGGCTACGCTTGAAAGAATCAGAAGCAGAGCGGGATTACTCGTTACGATTGTGGGTTTGGCATTGCTCGCTTTTATCATTGGCGATTTCTTAAGGTCAGGTTCCACCTTTTGGAGAGAACACAAAGATAAGGTTGTCGCCGTTGACGGCCAATCTTTAAAATATCAGGAGTTTCAAAAACGGGTGGACGAAATGAGCGAAGTGTATAAAATGCAGATGGGGCAAGCCAGCCTCTCTGATGAATACATGACCCAAATCCGACAAAGCGTGTATGAGGGCTTCATTCAGGAGACGCTGTTAAATGAAGAAATGAAACGCTTAGGCATGGAAGTCGGTTCCCAAGAGCTTTTCGACTTGGTACAAGGCGAAAACATCTCGCCGGTACTTCTCCAAAATCCTATGTTCCGCAACCCGCAAACGGGTACCTTTGACAAAGCCGCGCTTTTGAATTTTCTCAAAGCCATAGACGACAACAACATTGCTGCCGCTCCTACAGAACAGGCCAGCCAACTTTTACAGTACAAAAATGTTTGGCTGTTCTGGGAGAAGCGCATCAAACTCGAAAGGGAACAAGAAAAATATACCGGGCTGCTGGGCAAGGCCATTGCGGCCAATAAGTTGGACGCTCAGGACGCATACAACGCTTCCTCAGAAAGTGCCGACATTGCCTATACCTCACAAGCCTTCCGCAACATTCCCGACTCGGCCGTACAAGTTAGCCAAGCCGAGATAGAGAAGTTGTACAACGAACGGAAAGTGCTCTTCCCGCAACCCGAATCGAAAGTCATCACCTATTTGGCAAAAAGCATCGTCCCCAGCAAAGCAGACTATGCCGCCGCTCAAGCTGACATAGACGCATTGAAACCCGAACTGGCCAAGACGAACGACGTGAAGGATTTTGTGGCAGAGAACTCGGAAGTAGGCTACATTGACGCTTTCTTTGCAGCCAGCAATTTTGATCCTGACATGAAACAGTTTGCCACCACGGCCGCCGTAGGTGACATCTATGGGCCTGCCTTTGACAAGGCCGACAACAAATATCGCATGTTCCGCTTAGTAGATAAGACCATGGCACCCGACTCCGTCTTCGTTTCGCACATCATGCTAATAGACGGCCAGAACGGGAAAGAACCCTCTGAGGCCGACAGCTTGATGAACGTCCTGAAGAAAGGCGGCGACTTTGCCCAATTGGCTGCCCGTTATTCGGTAGACCAGAATTCCTCCAAGAAAGGCGGCGAAATCGGCTGGCTGACTGAAGGCGTGGCTGTCAACGCTGCAGATGTAGGCTTTAAAAATGCCATCTTCTCTGCCCCACTGAACCAAGTAGTGAAATACAATTCCGGCCAGGCGACCCATCTTATTAAGGTGACCAAGCGCACCGCCAATATCCCCAAATATAAAATTGCCGACATAGAAAAGACGGTCAATCCCAGCTCAAAGACGTATAACAATCTCTATAATGCGATGAACCAGTTCATCGCTAAAAACAAGACGGTTCAGGCCATGGATACGGCTGCACAAGCTGCCGGTTATATCTTATACAAGAACACCAGCGTAACAGAAGACAACCAGAACGTCGGCTCTATTCCCGGTTCACGGGAAGTAGTACGATGGGCCTTCGACCACAGCAAAGGCGACCAGTCTGAAATCTTCGATTGCGGGAGCAAATACTTTGTAGCTGCCTTCCATGAAGGCTCCCTGCGTAAAGGTTATCGCTCGCTCGAATCCTTGGAACCGATGCTGAAGTCCGAATTGGCCGCTCGCTTGAAAGGACAAAAGTTGGCGGAAGAGTTAAAGGGCAAGAACCTGAACTCGCTGCAAGCTTATGCCAAAGCCATGAGTTCGGAAGTCGATTCCGTCAAATTCATCACCTTCTCAACGCCCCGTATCACCGGCATTGGGATAGAACCCAAACTGAATGCAGAAATCTATCTGGCAAAAGACGGGCAATTGAGCGCCCCCATAGCCGGCAACAATGCCGTATACGTCTTCCAAGTGACTTCGAAGACCCAGAGCAAGGCACCTTTCAACGCAGTCCAACAAGCGAAGACGATGGATGCGGCTTCTGTTTACCGTTACGGCTATATGGCCTTGCAAGCGCTGCAGAACCACGCCGACATCACCGACAACCGAATCCGCTTCTATTGATGGGCGAGAACATCAAACGCAAACTGGCAGGCATGACTTTGGAGGAGCTTGTGGAAGTAGCCTCCGAAGCAGGCCTGCCTTCGTATGCGGCCAAGCAGATGGCCGACTGGTTGTATAAGAAGCGGGTCTCCGACATCAACGCCATGACCAACCTGCCGGCCGTCAAACGCAGCTGGTTAGCCAAGCATTATGAAATAGGTCGCACAGCGCCGAACGCCTCCCAAAGTTCGGCTGACGGGACCATCAAATACAGCTTTCCCGCCAAGGGAGGGCACATAGAAACCGTATTCATCCCTTCCGAAGAACGGAACACCCTTTGCGTCTCTTCGCAGGTAGGCTGCAAAATGAGTTGCGTCTTCTGCATGACCGGGCGGAACGGCTTTACCGCCGACCTCTCCTCGGCCGACATCATGAACCAAATCCTATCCGTACCCGAATCGGAAAGCTTGACAAACATCGTCTTCATGGGAATGGGCGAGCCTTTCGACAACACCGGCGAAGTACTCAAAGCCTTGGATATTCTGACTGCTTCTTACGGTTTTGCCTGGAGTCCGAAACGTATCACCGTTTCAACCATTGGGGCAAAGGGCCTGAAACGTTTCCTGGACGAGAGCAGTTGCCATTTAGCAGTCAGCCTGCATGCGACGAACCCGGTCGAACGTTTTCAGCTCCTTCCTGCCGAAAAGGCTTTCCCCATGGAAAAGACACTTTCCCTCATTCGCCAATACGATTTCAGCCATCAAAGGCGTGTTTCTTTTGAATACATTCTTTTCAGAGGAATAAACGACAGCCCCCAACAAGCCATCGCGCTGTCTTCACTCCTGAAAGGCATCCCCTGCCGCGTTAACCTCATTCATTACCACAGCATTCCCGATACACCATTAGAAGGCACCGACACCGTGCACATGGAACGCTTCCGTGACATCTTGAACGACCGCGGCGTGATAAGCACCATACGCAGTTCCAGAGGCGAAGATATTTTTGCCGCCTGCGGTATGCTCTCTTCTTCAAAAAAATAATACTTTTGCGCGTGTATATTCAAAACAAGAAGGACTGGACATGAAAACTATAACTTTACCCATTTTGGGAATCTTGATGATATCATTCGGTGTGTTGGTTTCTTGTCAGGGCAAAGCGCTCGTTTCCCAAGCTACGGGAGCTCCTGACGAGATTGTCGTCTCCATGCCGACCGCTAATTGGAAAGGCGTTGTGGGTGATGCCATCCGTTCCGATTTGGAATCGGCCGTTCCTTATTTACCCCAGCCGGAACCTTCTTTCCGCATTATGTTCGCCGACCAGGAACGGGGACTGGGAGCGCTCCACAAAATGGTAAGGAACATTTTTATCCTCCATATTGATCCGCAAAGATACACCCAAGTAGGCCTGCATTATGTGCTTGACGAATGGGCCGACGGACAGGTTGTTGTGACCATGAATGCTCCCGATACGGCCAGTGTGCTAAAGTACCACCGGGAACATCCTTTGGAACTGACGCGTTTCTTTTCACGCATTGAAATGTATCGCTCAGCCCAATTGTTGAGTAC
>JAISGW010000122.1 GCA_031262895.1 Tannerella sp.
GACGTTCTGGGCGTCCCGGAGGGAGTTTACAAATCTACCCCCCCCCATTAACATAAAAATGCTTTTGTGTGCCATATTGCTCGTTACTTATGTTCTTTAAACGTCGCTTTTGACCGCAAAAGTAGAGCGGCACTCTTTAGCACAAGTGACAAATCGTACAAATCGGAAACCAAATCGTACAAAAAAATTAGGGATTAGTAGCCAGTATTCAGGAGCTATAGTTTATGAATTGCAAAGCCTTGCTTACTTTTGCATAAAATAAAAATGAAAACGCTATGGAGAGATACTTGGATCCCAAGAACGACCTGACGTTCAAAAAAATATTCGGCGGGCATCCCGAGCTGTGCAGGAGCCTCATCAACGACTGCTTCCGCCCTGACACGGAGGACTTCTACCACCGCTACCTCATCGCCGACGTGAAAGTGCCTGCCAAGCGCATGGAAGGACTGGAGTTTATCTTTGTGGAACTGCCCAAGTTCAAGCCTAAGACCATGACCGAAAAGAAAATGGCCGTCCTCTGGCTGCGTTTCCTTACGGAAATAGACGACGCCACACGAAAGGTGCCCGACGAGCTGCTCGCCTCACCCCTGATCAAAGAGGCACTGGACTGTGTAAAGGAAAGCGCCCTCACGGAAAAGGAAATGGATGCCTACGACCATTACCTGGATGCCATCCGCACGGCCTACACCATACACAATGACATCGAAAAGATGAAAGAGGAAAACCAAGAGGCACAGAAGGAAGCTAAAGCTGCAGAGAGGAAAGCCGAAGCAATGCAAAAGGAAGCAAAAACAGCACAGAAGGAAGCGGAAGCCGTAAAGAAGAAAGCGGAAGCAATGCAGAAAGGAGCGGAGATGCGGATCTGGAATATCGCTTCCAAGCTAAAAGCCATGGGCCTCCCTGCAGAGGACATAGCCAAGGCCACCGGCCTCTCCCTCGAAGAAATCCGGCAATGTTGAGCAATCCCGCAACACGGCGGCCTAAAAAAGGAGGACGTAGCCCTTTACGTCCTCCCTTTTTGCTTCCCGTAGGGGAGATATTACTTTACTAATTTCAACTCGTCAATGAGACGGTGGCAATGCCCCCAGCGGTCTATCATGTAAAGGATGGCGCGCACATCAACGCCGATGCAGCGCTGGAGCTTAGGCTCGAAGGCGATGTCGCCGCTCATGGCTTCCCAGTTACCGTCGAAAGCCAACCCGATGACACGGGCATTCTTGTCGAAAATGGGACTGCCTGAATTACCGCCGGTGATGTCGTTATTGGTCAGGAAGCAGACATTCATCGTGCCGTCGCCATTGCCGTAAGGGCCAAAATCCTTGGCCCGGAACATAGACAAGATTTTGGGCTGCACATAGAAATCGCCATTGGTGGAATCTTCCTTCTCAAGGATACCCTTATCGGTGGAGCGATATTCGTACCAAGCGGCGTCGAAGGGACGGTAGCCTCCTATCGTACCGTAGCTCATCCTTTGGGTGAAATTGGCATCGGAATAAAAAGTGCGCTGCGGGTGCATCTCTTCCAAGCCTTCCATGTAAAGGCGTTCTCCCTTGGCTATCTCATAGCGGTATTTGGCCATTTCCTCTTGTAAAACGTAATAGGCCGATAAGACAGAAACACTCAGCTGGTCAGCCGGGTCCTTAGCCACCCGGGCGTTCAGCTTAGGGTCGGTCAGGTAAGCTTGCACCTTGTCGTAAGAAAGGAAATTCGTCTTCTTGAAGAGATCGGCCGCATATTTCTTGTAATCGCCCTTGTACTTCTTGTCGATTTGCTTGTAAATGTCGGGGAGGTATTCGGCCGGCACCCGCTCCTTGACCAGCTTCAACATGACGGGCAGCAACTCCTGGTCGAGCGCCGGGTCATAGTTCTTAAAGAAGCTGCGTATATTGTCCTGGAGGTAAATGTTGCGTTCGCTGGCGGTGGAGCCTTTCGCATCGAAAGCGTCAATCCTCCGGGCCAGTTGCACCAGTTCGCTACCGCTAACTAAGGCTTCCATAATATAGGTGTTGGCGCGGCGGAGGCTGTCGGAGCGGGTGTAACCTTCTTTCAGGAGACGGAGCACGTCGCCATACTTGGCGCGGCGGGCAGCGTCTTGATTCACCCAATCAGTGAAAGCGGCTTCCTGCGCCTGCTTGCGTGCGATGACATCGAGACGGGCCAAACCCTTGTTCATGCCGATAGAGTTCTTCCAATAATTGGAACTGCCGGCGTATTTGGAGGCATACTTGATGCGCACGGCCTCGCTGGCCACCATGGCCTTTTTCCAAATATCCTGTTTGAGACCGCGCACCTCAATGCGGGGCGCGTTGATGTCGTTGATACGCTGGCGCACACCCCAGGAAGAGATGTAGCGGCTGGTACTGCCTGGATAACCGATGGTCATGGCAAAATCACCGGGGCGGTAGCCTTGCAGGGAAATCTCGGCCACGTATTTCGGATGATAGGGACGGTTCTGCTTGCTGTATTCGGCCGGTTGATTGTCGGCAGAAGCGTAGACGCGGAAGACGGAGAAATCAATGGTTTGCCGCGGCCACATCCAGTTGTCGGTGTCGCCGCCGAATTTGCCTATGGAAGAAGGCGGCGCGAAGACCATGCGCACGTCACGGAAGACGTCGTAAACGACGAGATAATATTTGTTGTCATTGTAAAAAGGCAGTACCTGAGCGGAGCGAAAGGGATTGTTCTTGGCGATAGAGTCGCAAATGGCGTCGCCGATGGAGTCAGCACGCATCAGGCGGTCGCGCTCGTCGGTGCAGGAGGTTAGCTGCGGCACGATACGGCTGCTCACGTCAATGGTCTGCCGCAGGTAACGCACCGTCAATCCCGGCACGGGAAGCTCTTCGGCTTCACTATGCGAGACGAAACCGTCTTTGAGGTAATCGTGCTGCACGCTGCTGAGTTGCTGTATGGAAGCATAGCCGCAATGGTGGTTGGTGAAAATAAGCCCTTGGTCGGAAACCGTGATGCCCGAACAACCGCCGCCGAAGATGACGACGGCCTGGCTCATGCTGGGATGCGTCTCGCTGTACAACTTGTCGTAAGTGGAAAGGAAACCCAACTCCCGCATTCTTTCGAGGTTCTGCCGGTTCAACTCTTTCAAAAGCCACATGCCTTCGTCGGCATACACCATCTGGCCGCCCACCATTGCCAACAGCAGCACGACCCACATTCTTTTCAATTTATTCATCCGTTCTATCTATTCATTCGTTTGAGAATTTGCAAATATAGCCCAAAAGCCCTTACCGGCGCTGCTTCTTCAATTTATTGACAGCCGATTCGAGAGATTCCGTCGGCCGGATGATATTGTAAGCGCCCCAGAAATTCGGGTCCGTGAAGTCGTTCACCCGGTCGGAAAGCGACTGGCTGGCCTTGAAAGCCTCTCGGTAAGGAATGCGGTCCACGCCTTCATCGCGGCTGTCGGTGACGACCATCTCGGAGGTAATCGTGTAATTGGTGCCGAACAGCCGTCGCTTCCAATCGCAACGGAAACGTACCTGGTTACGGATGTAACTCAGATAGGTCTGGCCGCCTCGCTCGGTATAGGTGACCAGAAAGCTGACGCCCAAGGGGCGGAAGCGTAAGCCGGCAGGTTTCTTGCGCAGGATAGCCTGAGTGGCCTTTTCGCGGTCGTCCATGTCCAATTGGAACTCAGCCCGCGTGAAGGAGAGGCGTTCCTTGTCGATATAGAGTTTCCCTTCATACAAGGCGTAAGGCAAAAGCATCTGCGGCTGGAAGCTGATGACGTATTGCGGCCGCTTATTGATCATAGTCGGGTCTTCCATACGGTAAGCGTAATAGGACTGGTTCTCCGGCGAAAGCAAGAGGTCGAGGTTCTTCGCCACGTCGAGGTAAACGGAAAGGTTCGGACCGCCGAGCAGCTTGACGATAAGCGTGTCGCTGCGTTTCTGGCTGAGTAGCGAGCGACCTTTGAACACCTGTACCCGGTCGCCCGAAGCATTACCGCCGTAAGCGGTCTTATAGATATGGATGACGGCTTCGGAAATATTGATGTAGTGCCGTCCCTTTTGCGCGGTTTCCCTGTAAAAGCCCGTGAGCAGGCTGCTCTTTCGGCTATAGTTGCGTCCGATGCGCGAAACGGCCGCTTCAACGAGGTAGCGCGGGTCGTTGGGACGAACGATGACCTCACCCAACTGATTAATGGCACGGGTCATGAGGATTTTCAATCCGGCCTGGTCCGTGCCGTTCAAACGAATGGTCTCGCTAAGGTAACCCACGCGGGTGAAATCAACCGCACGAGCATTGAGGGAACGGCTCACCTTGAGGGTAAAAGTACCGTCTTCATTGGTGACTGTCCCAATGGGTGTACCGGGAACGGATACGTTAACGTATTCGAGGGCATGCTTGCTTTTTGCATCCTTGACTAAGCCTGACAGCGTGAAAAAGTCGCCGGTCGCGTCATTGTCTTGTGCCCATAACCCGGGCAATGGCAGGCCAGCCGTCAGGAGGACGAGCAGCAAGAGGCAAAGATTCTTAGGTCTGCATAATGTTTCCATACGATAGATTCCTTTCATGATACAATTATCCCGCAAATATAGGGAATTTCGCATCGGCTCGTCAAAAAGAAAACCCCGCTTGTGCGAAGCACAAAGCGGGGCAGTCCATGTCTTTTCGGATATGCTATTCTGCGGCGGGAGCAGCCGGGACTTCGGCTTCTGCCGGAGCAGCGGTCGTCTTTTTACTGCGCGAACGGCGGGTGCGACTCGTCTTCTTGGCAGCGGCGCCTTTGAGCATGTTCTCGTCGTAATCGACCAGTTCTATGAAGCACATCGAAGCGTTATCGCCCAAACGGTTACCCGTCTTGATGATGCGGGTATAACCGCCGGGGCGGTTGGCTATCTTCTGGGAGATTTCCTTGAAGAGTTCCGTCACGGCGTTTTTGTCCTGCAAATAGCTGAACACCGTACGCCGGGAATGCGTCGTATCGTCCTTCGACCGGGTAATCAGCGGCTCGACATATTTGCGAAGGGCTTTTGCCTTGGCCGTGGTGGTGAAGATGCGCTTATGTTTGATCAACGAAGAAGCCATATTTGACAACATCGCCCCCCGATGGGAATGGGTACGCCCCAAATGATTGATTTTCTTATTATGTCTCATCGCAATACTAATCTTTGTCTAATTTATACTTTGAAATGTCCATGCCGAAGGAAAGGTGCATGCTTTCCAGCAGGTCGTCCAACTCGGTCAAAGACTTCTTGCCGAAATTGCGGAACTTCAGCAGGTCGTTCTTGTTGAAGCTGACCAGTTCGCCCAGAGTTTCCACATCAGCGGCCTTCAAGCAGTTGAGTGCGCGGACGGAAAGGTCCATGTCGGTGAGCTTGCTCTTGAGCAGTTGTCGCATGTGCAACACTTCCTCGTCGAACTCTTCCGTATTCTCCACATCGGGCGTTTCCACCGCGATTTTCTCGTCGGAGAAAAGCATGAAGTGGTGAATCAGGATTTTGGCCGCTTCTTTCAAAGCCTCTTTCGGATGGATGGAGCCGTCGGTCGTGATTTCGATGGTCAGTTTCTCGTAGTCCGTCTTTTGCTCGACGCGGAAATTCTCTACCGTGTATTTCACGTTGCGGATGGGGGTATAGATGGAATCAATGGCAATGATTTGCAAATTTTCCTTGTCCCTCTCCTTCTCCTTGTCCTTATCCTTCTCTTTGTCTTTGTCGCTTTCCTTTTCCTGTTGCAATTGCTGCTGTATCTGTTCCCGGTTTTCATCAGCGGGCACGTAGCCGCGCCCCTTATTGATGGTCAAGAACAACTGGAAGCTTGCTTTAGGATCCAAACGGCAAATGACCAAGTCCGGATTCAGCACCTCGAAGTTGGTCAGTTTTTTGCCTATATCGCCAGCCTTGAACACTTCCGTGCCCGACACGGTAAGCCCTACCTGTTCATCTTCGGCTTCTTCCACGGTGCGTTTGAAGCGCACCTGCTTCAAGCTCAGGATAATGTTCGTCACATCCTCCATGACGCCGGGGATAGTGCCAAATTCATGGTCTACCCCGGGAATACGGATGGAGGTGATGGCAAAACCTTCCAAAGACGAAAGAAGAATGCGGCGCAGGGCATTGCCAATGGTGATGCCATAGCCGGGTTCCAACGGGCGAAATTCGAACTTCCCGAAGAAATTGTCCGCCTCCAACATTAATACTTTATCGGGCTTTTGAAATGCTAATAGCGCCATAGGAACTCCTTATTATTTCGAATACAATTCAACGATAGCTTGCTCCCTGATATTTTCGGGGATGTCCGTCCGTTCGGGCTGGTGGAGCAGCTTGCCGCTCATGCTGGCGGAATCCCATTCTATCCAAGGATACTTGCTGTGGTTAAAACCGGCCAGCGCATCAGAGATGACTTCCAAGGATTTGGATTTCTCACGCACGCCGATTATCTGCCCAGGCTTGACCGTGTAAGAAGGGATACCTACCACTTTGCCGTCGACGGTGATATGCCGATGGGAAACCAGCTGTCTGGCAGCCGCCCTGGTGGGGGCAATACCCATACGGAAGACCAAATTGTCAAGACGCGCTTCGAGCAGCTGCAACAACACTACACCAGTGATGCCGTTCGAGCGGGAAGCCTTCTTGAAAAGGTTGCTGAATTGACGCTCCAACACCCCGTAGGTGTATTTGGCCTTCTGCTTTTCACGCAACTGGATGCCGTATTCGGAAGATTTCCGCTTGCGGGCGTTGCCATGCTGTCCGGGAGGATAATTCTTCTTGGAAAGCACCTTGTCGGGTCCGAAAATAGGCTCGCCGAATTTGCGGGCAATTTTTGTTTTGGGTCCTGTATATCTTGCCATTTTCTACTTTGTTTGTTGTTAAACTCTTCTCTTCTTTGGCGGGCGGCAACCATTGTGGGGCAGGGGCGTCACGTCGACAATCTCGGTCACTTCTATGCCCGCACCATGGATGGTGCGGATGGCCGACTCCCGACCGTTACCCGGGCCTTTGACGTACACTTTCACTTTCCGCAAGCCAAGGTCGTAAGCTACCTTCGCACAATCCTGTGCAGCCATCTGGGCCGCATAGGGCGTGTTCTTCTTGGAGCTTCTGAAGCCCATCTTACCGGCGGAAGACCAGCTGATCACCTCTCCTTCGCTGTTCGCCAAAGAAACGATGATATTATTGAAAGAAGAATGAATATGGGCCTGCCCTACAGCATCGACCTTCACATTTCTTTTCTTTACTGCGACTGTTTTCTTTGCCATAATTATCTGTTATTTAGTAGCTTTTTTCTTGTTTGCGACCGTCTTTTTCTTCCCTTTACGGGTACGGGCGTTGTTCTTGGTGCTTTGTCCGCGCAAAGGCAAACCGATACGGTGGCGAATGCCGCGGTAGCAACCGATGTCCATCAAACGTTTGATGTTCAATTGCACCTCCGAACGGAGGTCACCTTCCACCTTGTAACCGCTACCGATGACTTCGCGTATTTTGGCTGCCTGGTCGTCCGTCCAGTCTTTTACCTTGATGTCTTGGTCAACACCGGCTTTCTTCAGTATCGTGCCAGCAGCACTGCGGCCAATCCCGAAGATGTAGGTCAGGGCTATTTCCCCCCTCTTGTTCTGCGGCAAATCTACGCCAACTATTCTTATAGCCATAAATCCTTGCTGTTGATTTGTTATTAATGCTTAGCCCTGCCGTTGTTTGAACTTGGGGTTTTTCTTGTTAATCACGTACAAGCGCCCTTTCCTCCTTACGATTTTGCATTCGGGAGTGCGCTTCTTTAAAGATGCTCTTACTTTCATATCTCGTTTTCTTTTATTTGTAGCGAAAAGCAATCCGACCCTTGGAAAGGTCGTAAGGGGACATTTCTACTTTCACCTTGTCGCCCGGCAATATCTTGATGTAGTGCATGCGCATCTTACCCGAGATATGGGCGGTGATTTCGTGCCCATTTTCCAGTTCTACCCGGAACATGGCGTTCGACAGTGCCTCTATAATCCGGCCGTCTTGTTCGATTGCAGCTTGTTTAGACATAATTCCTCATTACTCAATTCATGCTGTTCTTCAGAACCTCGTCCAAGAAGTCAAATGAAGACAAGATTTCCGGCCCCTTCGGACGTATGGCGATGCAATGCTCGAAATGAGCGGAACATTTCCGGTCGCGGGTGCGCACGGTCCAGCCGTCACGTTCGAAAGTCACATTCTTCGACCCCATGTTAATCATAGGTTCAATGCAAATGCACATTCCGCTACGCAACATAGGGCCTTGGCCGCGCCGGCCGTAATTGGGGACATCAGGGTCTTCGTGCATCTTATGCCCGATACCGTGCCCGACCAATTCCCGTACCACCGAATAGCCGTTCTTCTCACAATAAGCCTGTACGGTCGCGCCAATGTCGCCTATCCGCTTACCCACCTGTGCCTGGGCTATGCCCAAATACAGGGAGTCTTTGGTCACCTTCAACAGGCGCCGCACGTCTTCCGAGACTTCACCCACACAAAAGGTGTAGGCGGAATCGCCTACGAAACCGTTCAAGACGGTGCCGCAGTCGACCGAAATGATGTCGCCGTCCTTCAGGACAGCCTTATCGGAAGGGATGCCGTGTACAACCTGCTCGTTGACGGAAGTACAAATGGAATTAGGGAAACCATCATAGTTCAAAAAAGCCGGATAAGCTCCATTGTCACGGATGAAC
>JAISGW010000127.1 GCA_031262895.1 Tannerella sp.
GAGGAAGAAGAGGATGCCGGCGGCTTCGCTCATCTCCCCGTTCAATTGCGAAAGGACAGCATCCTCTCTGCCGTTCCCGACAGAGAGGATGTAGATGGTCCAGCTTAGGATACCCATTACCAAGGCCGAACTGGCCTTGTCTATTTTAAGGGAATGCTCAAGCACAATGGCTCCATAGCCGACCAGGAAAACCAAGAGGATGAGAACTTCCATAGAAAGAAAGCTTTATTGCGGTTCGATGGTGAACAGCAGGTGGTCTTTGCCTATCTTTTCGCCTGTGCCCACATGGACGCCCTTTATCCTTCCGTCCAGGGGAGCCAGTACGCGGTTCATCATCTTCATGGCTTCGAGAATGAGCAACTGCTCGCCTTTCTTCACGGTCTGCCCTTCGCGGGCGTCGATTTCCACGACAAGGCCGGGCAGACCCGAAATGACTTCGCCGTCCTGCCGCTTATGCCAGGCCGTGCGCTTGCGGTACTTCTCCGTCAGCAAGGTCCGGTAGGAGCCGTCTTCCAAGCGTAATTCCTCATAAGAAATATCCTTATCCATAATTTTTCATTCTTAATTATTAATTGGATTAGAAGGGTGGGAGGCCGTGCTTTTTTTCAGGGCGCGGCTCTTGTTTGAGGGTTGACATTTCCAGGGCGTGCAGCAGTTCGGCGCGGGTCTGTTCGGGTTCGATGACGGCGTCTATGAAGCCTTGTCCGGCTGCCACGTAAGGATTGGCGAATTTTTCCGTGTATTCTTTGATTTTTTCCCGGCGCGTGGCTTCCTTGTCTTCGGCAGCCTCTATTTCCTTGCGGAAGATAATGTTGGCGGCTCCATCGGGTCCCATGACGGCTATCTCGGCCGAGGGCCAGGCAAAGACGAAGTCAGCACCCAGGTGACGGGAGTTCATGGCGATGTATCCGCCACCGTAAGCCTTGCGCAGGATGACGGTCATCTTGGGCACGGTCGCCTCGGAATAGGCATAGAGCACCTTCGCTCCGTGGCGGATGACGCCCGCATGTTCCTGGTCTATGCCGGGCAGGTAGCCGGGCATGTCTTCCAAGGTGACGATGGGGATATTAAATGAATCGCAGAAACGGATGAAACGAGCCGCCTTGTCGGCGCTGTCGCAATCCAGTACGCCGGCCAGCACCATGGGCTGGTTGGCCACGAAGCCAACCGTTTCGCCATTCATGCGCCCGAAGCCGATGACGATGTTGGCCGCCCACATCTCCTGTATCTCAAAGAAGTCGGAGCCGTCGACTAAGCAGCGGATGATGTCGCGCACGTCGTAAGGCTGTTTCGGGTCGTCCGGTACTACGCTGTTGATGTCGTACTTCGCTTCCGGGGCCTTCGGCGCCACGCTTTTCGCCTTTTCCTTGTTGTTACGCGGAATGTAGCTCAACAGGCGCTTGACCTGCTCGAAGCAGTCCTTTTCGCTTTTGGCGTAAAAGTGCGCATTGCCGGTTATCTCCGCATGTACGCGGGCGCCGCCGAGGTCTTCCATGGAAATGTCCTCGCCCAAGACGGTCTTGATGACGCCGGGGCCGGTGATGAACATCTTCGAGATGTTCTCAACCACGAAGACGAAGTCGGTCAAAGCAGGCGAATAGACAGCGCCACCGGCGCAAGGGCCAAGAATGAGCGATATTTGCGGTACCACGCCCGAGGCGATGGTGTTGCGGTAGAATATCTCACCGTAGCCGGCCAGGGCCTGTACGCCCTCCTGGATGCGGGCGCCGCCGGAGTCGTTGATGCCGATAACCGGACAACGCAGCTTTAGGGCGTGGTCCATGATTTTCGTGATTTTGCGGGCATGCTGCAAACCCAGCGAGCCGCCCGATACGGTAAAGTCTTGTGCGTAGATGCAGACCGGTTGCCCGGCGATGGTACCCGTGCCGGTGACGACGCCGTCGGCGGGGAACTCCTTCTTGTCGGTGCCGAAATCGCGGCCTGCATGTTTGATGAACAAGTCGGATTCATGGAAAGAATCCGGGTCCAAAAGAGCGAGGATACGTTGCCTGGCGGTCAGTTTGCCCATGGCAGCTTGCTTGGCTAAGGCCTTTTCGCCGCCACCGCTTTCTACGAGGGCTTTCTTCTCGCGTAAGGCCATGACGTCTTTGCTTACTTCTTTATTCATAAAATCAACGTTTATAAGGCTTGGCCGGGGAAGGGAATCTTCCCCTTACTAAGCGTGTTTCACTTTGTAGGAGCAATTGATGGCTCCTTTGCGTATGTTGTTCAATTTGCGTTTGTCTAATTGTCTGCGGATGGCGGGGATATCGTCGATGAAGATGCCCCCGTCAAGATGCTCGCATTCGTGTTGCACGACACGAGCGGCGAAGCCTTGGAAAGTTTCTTCTATGAGATGGCGTTCGTCGTCTTCGTATTTGACGCGCACCCGGGCGGCGCGTACCACTTTCTCATGTATGCCGGGAAGGCTGAGGCAGCCTTCTTCCAAGGCGATTTCCTCATCGCTGAATTCCACGATGTCGGGATTAATCATCGTCCGTTTGAAGCCCTTGCATTCGGGATAATCGTCGCCCACGGCGTCGGCGTCGATGACCAGCAAACGGATGGCCAAGCCCACTTGCGGGGCGGCCAAGCCCACGCCGTCGGCCTTATACATGGTTTCGTACATGTTGGCAATCAACTCGGTTAAACCCGGATAATCGGGCGCTACCGTTTCACACTCTTTCCGCAATATCGGATGGCCGTACAAATAAATTGGTAATATCATTGGTCTGTCTTCTTACTTTCTAACCACGATTGTAAAATAATGACGGCGCTCACCTTGTCGACCAAGGCTTTCTCTTGTCTCTTTTTCTTTTTCAGGCCGCCTTCCAGCATGGCCCGATGCGCCAAGACGGAGGTGAAGCGTTCGTCATACATTTGAAGGGGAATCCCGGGGAGCACTTTCCGGAGGCGGTTGACGAAGGCTTCCACATATTTGGCATTTTCGGAGGCTTCGTTATTCATCTGCTTGGGCTGCCCGATGATGATGCGCTCTATTGGTTCCTTTTCCGCGTACGCCTTTACATAGGCGGGCAATTCTGCGCTGGGTACCGTGTCCAAACCTCCGGCAATGATTTGCAATCTGTCGGTAACGGCCACCCCGGAACGTTTGCGCCCATAGTCGATTGCCATGACTCTTCCCATATCGGGCGCAAAGATAATGAAAAAGTTAATAAGCGTTCTTTTCACCCTTGAACATGTTCAGCAAGGTGACGGCGATGATTTTCAAATCGAGGAAAAAGGACCAGTTCTCTATGTACCACACGTCGCGTTTGATGCGGCCTTCCATTTGTTCCAGCGTGCGGGTTTCGCCGCGGAAGCCGGTCACCTGTGCCCAGCCGGTCACGCCGGGCTTCACCAGATGGCGCACCATGTATTTGTCGATGAGGGCGGAGTATTGTTCCGTATGCTTGAGCATGTGGGGGCGGGGGCCTACCACCGACATGTCGCCGACCAGTACGTTGATGAATTGCGGGAACTCGTCGAGGTTGCTGCGCCGCAGGAAATTGCCCAGACGCGTCTTGCGCGGGTCGTCACGCCCGGCCTGCTGGGTGTCGGCCGTCTCGTTCACGCGCATGCTGCGGAATTTGTAGCAGTAAAACTCGCGCCCGTACCAACCCGTCCGTTTCTGCTTGAATAGGATGGGGCCGGGCGAAGAGAGTTTGATGAGGATGCCCAAGACGAGATACAATACAGGAAAGACAGTGACCAGCACGACGATGGAAAAGACCAGGTCGAAGGTTCGTTTGAGCGCCCGGTTATAGGCGGCCTGCAAGGGTTCCTTGCGGACGGACAGCACGGGTATGGATTCCATCATCTCCATCACCAGGCTCTTCTTCACGTTGCGGTAGAATTCCGGGACGATATAGAAGCGTATCATCTTCTTCTCGGCGAAATTCAGCATGGAAAGTATCTTCTCGTCTTGCGTCCCGGGGAGGGTGCAGTAGATTTCGTCGATGTCGTTGGCCACGACGTAGTCGTTCACCTCGTCGGTTTTTCCAAGGTAAAAAGGTATGACGCCTTTCAAATCCTCATTGTCGTCGAAGAAACCCGCAACGAAAAAGCCGTATCCCAATTCTTCCTTCATCAGCCGGTATAATTCCATGCCGTTCTTTCCGGCGCCTACGATGACGACGCGCTTCAAGCCGTGGCCGTGGCGCCGGTACATCTTGACCGCCACCCGTACCAATACGCGCCATAGTACGAAGGCCACTATCGTGCAGGCATAGAACAAGACGAGGAAGGTGCCCAATACGTCGCCTATGTTCAAAAAAATCAAACAGGTGGCGAAGAGGAAGGAAATGAGGCTGACCAGCAGGACGGAGCGCTGCATGATGCGGTCGATGAAGACCACAGAGTCGTGTACCCGGATGGGGATGAAATAGAGGGCGAAGAAGTAGCAGAAGTTCAGCAGCAGGAAGACTTCACGCAGGTTCGCCCGGATGGCGCCCGTGTAAAAGGGATTCATCCCTTCATAGATGAACAGGAATACCAGATTCAGTACGACCAAATCTCCTATCCCCACCATCCATTGGAGCAACAGGTTTCCACGTTTATAATTGAATTCCATACAGCGTGTGACTACACTTTTTCAGGAATGCAAAGGTAAATGATTTTTTATATATGGAATATCCCCTGGACGGGGACTTTGCCTTATCCAAGGGATATTCCATCAGAGGGCGGCCGCTGTCTGCGAGGCCGGCCTTCCCTTAGTCGGCCTTGATTTCCACCGTCTCGTCGGGCAGCCCTTCCGAGGTGGCCTTCAAGCGGATGAGGCCGCTTTGTCCCTTGCTGCCCACCACGGCCAGGGCCTTGCCGTTGTAGGCATGGCGCTCGGGGCGTTTCAGGCTGGTGGAGTCGTTCTCGCAGCCGTTGTCGGTGCCGGCAATGTAGCCGGGGCCTTCTACGCTGAACTTGATCAGGTTGTCGGCATGGGGCACGGGGTTGCCGTCCTTGTCTTCAATCTGCACGCTGACGAAGGCCATGTCGGTGCCGTCGGTTTTGAGCGAGTGGCGGTCGGCGGTGAGCACCATTTTGGCGGCAGGGCCGGCCGTGTGTATCTCCTGCTCCAGCACTTCCTTGCCGTCTTTCAGGGAGACGGCCTTGAGGGTGCCGGGCTGGTAAGGCACGCGCCAGCAGACGTGGAAGACGCTGTCGGACTTCTGCCTTTGTCCCAAACTCTTGCCGTTGAGGAAGAGTTCCACGGCATCGGCGTGGTTATAATAGGCCCAGACGTCGACCGTGTCGCCCTTGTTCCAGTTCCAGTCGGGGAAGAGATGCAGTACGGGCTTGTCGGTCCATTCGCTCTGGTACATATAATAAACGTCCTTGGGGAAGCCGGCCAAGTCGACGATGCCGAAGAAGCTCGAGCGGCTGGGCCAGCCGTAAGGGGTCGGCTCGCCCAGATAGTCGAAGCCGGTCCAGATGAACATGCCCGATATGTAAGGCAAGCGTTTCACCTCGCGCCAGGTGGCCTCGTGGGTGGACCCCCAGGGCACGTGGCAGTTGTCGTAAGCCGAGCAGATGTGCTTCCCATCGGGGCCGTTGTAGGGCCAGTGCGTGGGTTCCACGAAGATGGAATCGGAAGGCATCTGGTAGTCGCCGCGCGAGGCCAGGGCCGAGGTTGACTCGGTGACGATGAAGGTCTTTCCGGGGAAATACCGGGGTGCCTTGGCGTACTCCGTGTGATGGTAGTTGAAGCCATAGATGTCGACGGCGCCCGACTTGAATATCATGTTGGTCGTGTCGGGTTCGTTGCAGGCCGAGGTAGTCACCCGCGTGGGGTCGAGCTGGTGCACGATGCGGGCGAGGGTGGGGGCGATGGTCTGGTCGGTGGGTTGCCCGTCGACGACGGCGCTCTGTTCGGGTATCTCGTTGCCGATGCTCCACATAAAGACGGAGGGATGGTTGCGGTCGCGCCGCACTTGGTCGGCGATGTCGCGGTAAGCCCATTGGCCGAAGTCGGAGGCATAGTCGTATTTCGTTTTATGCACCTTCCACATGTCGAAGGCCTCGTCCATGACCAGCAGACCCATGTGGTCGCAGATGTCGAGCAGTTCGGGCGCCGGCGGGTTATGGCTGGTACGTATGGCATTCACGCCCATCTCTTTCATGATGCGCAGTTCGCGTTCAAGGGCGCTGTAATTGACGGCCGCACCCAGGCAACCGAGGTCGTGGTGCAGGCATACGCCCAGGATTTTCATGTTTTTGCCGTTGAGGTAGAAGCCCGTCTTGGGTTCCCATTTGAAAGTGCGCAGCCCGAAGGTGGTCGAGTAGGTGTCTGTGGGCCGGCCGTTGGCTTTCACCTCTGTGAGGGCCGTGTAGAGTAAGGGCTTGTCGGTCGACCAGAGCTGCGGGTTCGTGATGCTCAGCTCCTGGGTGAAGGTTGACGAGGCGTTCCCGTCTATGGAGGGGCCTTTCGTACGGGTCTGGGCGATTCGCCTTCCTTGCGGGTCGCAGATGATGGTCGTCAGCTCGATGACGGCCTTCCCCGGCAGCTCGTTTCGGAGCGTGGTCTGGATTTTCAGCCGGGCCTTGTCGGCGGTGATTTCCGGCGTGGTGACGTATGTGCCGTTGTAGGCGACGTGCACCTTGCCGCTGGTCACTAAGCGGGTGTTGCGGTAAATGCCCGAGCCGGAATACCAGCGCGAGTTGGGCTGCTGCGTGTTGTCGACCTGCACGACCAGCAGGTTATCGCCCCCGTAGTTCAGGTAAGGCGACAGCTCATAGCGGAAGGAGATATAGCCGTAGGGACGATAGCCCAGCAGATGCCCGTTCAACCAGACGCGGCTGTCGCGGTAAATGCCGTCGAATTCGAGGTAAACGGCCTTGTCCTTGTCCGTGGCAGGCACCTTGAAATGTTTGCGATACCAACCCATGCCGCCGGGTAGGGCGCCGCCGCCTACGCCGGCCGGATACTTGGGACTGAAGTCGGCCTCAATGCTCCAGTCGTGCGGTAGGTTGAGTTGCCGCCAAGACGAATCGTCGGTTTTCGTAGAGGTGGCCGCGAGCGAATCGGTTTTCAGCGAAAAGAGCCAGCCTTGATTGAAGGATACGGTCTGGCGCGCCGAACCGCCCGAACAGGCGGATAAGGCCAATGAGGCGGCTGCCAGCAGGCTCAAGGGGAGAATTTGTTTTTTCATGCTTCTCGTTTTTTTGTTTACAAGGTTCTTTTGAGTTCCTGCTGCAAAACTAAGGATTAAAAAAGGAAAAAAACTTAGCTTTGCCCCCATAAATAAAATAAGGCAATGGAAACAGTCATAGTCACATTCGATTCGGAAAATAAAGCTGTAAAACAAGTCTTGCGCGGATTGGCCCAACTTGGCGCCATTTCTGTCAAGAAGTCTCCTTATGCTGAAGAATTTGTGAAGACCGTAGCGCAGGGGGACGAAGACCTCCGCCAGGGAAAAGGAACCATAGTTGATATTTCCAAGCTATGGGAGTAATCTTTACTCCTAAGGCAATGGCCGACCTTCAATATTGGAAGGATAGTGGCAATTTGAATATACAGGCAAGAATAACGGCTCTCCTTAAATCTATTCAAACTACACCTTTTGAAGGTATAGGCAAACCGGAAGCCCTCAAATATGAATTAAGCGGTAAATGGTCACGGCGAATAGACAAAGAACATCGGCTCGTATATCAAGTGAGCGAAGGCATGATTCGTGTCTATTCTTTGAGAGGCCATTATCTTAAACCTTGAAGAGCGTAATTTTTTGCGAGTAGAGTGGTCACGACGCGATTCACCTGTGCGAGGACACATTTTCGCTTGACAATGTGTCGCGCGTGTGAACGGGGACACATTACGCGCTCTATATGTGTCGCGCGTGTGAACGGGGACACATTGTGCGCTCTATATGTGTCGCGCGCGTGAACGGGGACACATTTTGTGCCCTATATGTGTCGCGCGCGTGAACGGGGACACATTTTGTGCTTAGGAGACCCGTTCTACTATTGTTCGTCGAAACCGTTACCTTTGCAAATCAATCAAAGAAAGGAGAATACCCATGATGACAAATAGACGCAAGCTGCTCAGCAGCATGTTACTGAACGACCTCTTGAAGGGGGAAGCCGCTGGCTGATAAACAACAATTAAATCTTCAAAAATGGACACCAATCAAAAATCGAAAATATACGGGATTCACTCAAAAACGATTGCTTCAAAAGTTTTCATCCTTGTTATGCAGTTAATTTGGTGCATAGTGGCCGTTTATATTTTGCAAGCACATAGCCAGGACAAACTTATCCGGTACAGCATTTATATCTGCAATGCCATCGTTTTCCTCCGCATGAATGCCATGATGTTTATTTGGCTTCCACGCGGAATAGGCTGGACGGAAGCCATAGGCAACAGCCTGGCTTTTGCGCTTTATTACATCGGCTTCCCCCTGTTTTCCATATATGCCTCGCGAACCATGTTCATACCTTATGTCGCGGGTTGTTTGCTTTTCCTCATTGGCGGGGCTATCAATACGAGTGCTGAACTGATAAGAAAGCCTTTCAAGGATAATCCGGCAAACCGGGGTAAGCTCTATACGGGCGGCTTGTTTAAATACGCCATTCATATCAATTATTTCGGAGACCTGCTTTGGGTGCTTGGTTTTGCCTTAGTTACCGGGAATGTCTTTGCCCTCGTTGTTCCTGTCTTCCTTTTGGCCTCGTTCGTCTGTTCTTATATTCCTGCTGCGGATAAGTACTTGTTGAATAAATACGGAAAAGCCTTTGAAGCGTACCGTAAAACCACTGCCGAACTGATTCCTTATATCTGGTAAACCGCATTTGACCACTTAGCGGCCGCAGAGGCTTTTGAAGGGGCACCAGCTGCAGCCTTTGCCGGCGGATGCTTGGGTGAAGGGCTGCTCGGGCGAGAAGATGGCGTCGAGGCATTGGCGGAGGGCAGCCTCGTATTCCTCCGCATAAAGGGCGAAATCGTCGACGGCCTGGCGTTGTCCCCGCGCCGGGCAGCAATAAATTTCCGAATCGAAAGTCTCGTTGAAAAGCGTGCGCAGATAATAGATGCCCGGATGCAAGCCCTGTCCACGCCCTTCTGTGGGTTGCCTGCTATACAGCCAGCAATAAAGGAAAACCTGCATGACGGCCTTGGGGCGCTCAGCCAGGGAGGCGTCGAAGAGGTTGTCCACCGTAGCGAAGGAGGAAACGCCCAGGCCGCTCTTGTAATCAATGATGCGTACCGTGTCGCCTATCCGGTCGATGCGGTCAATGAAGCCTTTCAGGCGGACTTCAGAGCCGTCACTGAGCAGGATGGTGTCTTCCATGCGTTTCTCGGAGGCCAGGTAGGTGAAGGGAGTCAGCTTTTGGGCATCGCGTTCCAAGACCTTGACAACGTACTTACGTATCATTTCTCCGATGAGGTAATTCTGCCCGCTCAGGGGCCGCACCTTGGGCGTCTGGAAGAAAATCTCCGCGAAGGCGCCCTCTATGGTATGGGTAAGCAGCTCGTTGTCCGAACGGACTTTCTTCAGCAGGTCAGCCGTGAGCAGTTTCCCGCAGAAGGGCGCGTAAAGCCTTTCCATCACCTTGTGCACGATGCTTCCGAAGACGTCGCTTTCCACCGTCTCGCTGACCTCGTCTTCCTCCTCTACGCCTTCCACGTAGGAGAGGTAGAACTTCAGAGGGCAATCCAGCCAGGTGTTCAGGGCGCTGGCCGAAAGTGCCTTGTCGCCGCCGGGCCGGAAAACGTCCAGACGGCGGCGGACGGCCTCCGATTTCTCAACAGCTAAAGGATTCCCCTGCGAGGAAGAGACATTGTAAACGACCAGCTCGTCTTTCAAAGGCAATTCGTAATGGTAGCGCAGCTGGTGGATGAAGCGGCTCATTTCGCCGCTTTGCAGGCCACCACTGCGCGAGTCGTACAGCAGGTGCACCTGTGAGGCGCGGTAAAGTAGCCGGTAGAAGTGGTAGGCCCAGATACTGTCCTGGTGCTCGTAAGTGGGGAGGCCGAAGCCCCGTCGTAGATTGTATGGGATGAAGGAAGAGGGGGCCTTGCGCGCGGGAAAGGTGCCCTCGTTCATGGAGAGTATGATGAGGCGGTCGAAATCCAAGGCCCGCGTTTCCAGAACGCCCATCACTTGCAGGCCGGCCAGGGGTTCTCCGCGGAAAGGAATGCTGACTAAGGCGGTCATGCGTTCCAAGAGGCGGAAGTAAGTGGAGACGCCCATCTCAATGCCGGACTCCCGCATGACCTCTTTCATGCGGTTCACCGTCGTATAATAATGGAACATGAATTCCCGTTCGATGCCGCTGCTCAAGGCGTCGGTGTTCGCGGTCGACAAGGCCGTCAAGAGTTCCAGCAGATAGTCGGAGACATCCTCGGTTCGTTCCACCGCGGTAAAAAGCTTGGCGAGGAAGGGCGTCTTGTCCAACTCCTCAACGCTTATCCATATCCGGTTATGACGCACAAGCCCGTCTACCAAAGGTGGGATAAGCTCGGGCGCAGTGGCCACTACATAACGGTGGTTGAGCAGAGGCAGCACGTCTCGGAAATAAAAGAGCGGGTGCCCCTCGGCATCGCGGCGCAAAT
>JAISGW010000178.1 GCA_031262895.1 Tannerella sp.
TCTTGAGGCCTTCGGAACGGATACCCGTACGCCGCGCTTGCGGCTGCGCTTCCGCCGTAACGGCACCCCAGCAAGCTACCGCGGTTATACAAAGTAGGATTCCTTTTCCTTTCAAACGCATAACGCTTAATTCTTATTTCAGATGAACAATCATCAGAACGGGGTTTGCCTCGGGCGAGATGTTTCCCCAACGCGCCTTCAAGGCCGGATGCTCGGTTACATAGTCGGCTATGTCGGCGGCGTTCCATACGCCCAGCAGCGTGTTGTCGTCAATGGTCGTCGTCAGCTTGAAGGGCAGCCCGTCCGCCTCCAGGTCGTTCTTTATCCGTCCGCCTTCCACTTCGAAGCATTTGCCCGATGGCTTGTCGTAAAGGCAGAGGCCGGGCTTGTCGTCTTTTGTTGCCTGCCATTTTGTGTAGGGCAGGAAGACATAATGGGTCGTCTCCATCACTAAGGGGCGCAGGAAGTCGCCTCCCGCCAATTTGCCGAGCGGCATTTGATATTTGCCTAATTGGAGGAGATAATGCGGCAGGAGTTTGTCGGCCGTTACCTGAAAGACGGTGTCGTTGTAGTCCTCCTTCATGTAGGTGTTGCCTTGGAAGGGATAGATGTAGCGGTTGTTATAGAATATCTGCATGCCGCTCATTTGGAAACGTTCGTATTGTGGGAACTGCTTGAGGAGATGCCCGTCCCTGTCGAAAAGCAGGAGCCGGTTTGCTTCCTGTCCGGAAAAGTTATTGACATAGACAGCCAAGGTTTCTCCCTTGAACAGGGACAATTGGCAAGGCATTTCCTTGGTATCCAAATTGATTTCTTTTTTGAATGTGCCGTCAAAGCTGTACACAAGCACCTTGCTGCCGTTGAGCATATACAGCGCCTGTCGCTGTCCGTCCGCGAGGATGCTGCCCAGTGCCACGAACTCTCCCGGCCCCTTGCCTTGCCGCCCGATTTGCCGGATGAATTTTCCCTTGCGTGAGAATTCGAGCAAGCTCCGCCTGCAATTGAGGAAGAAATAGTCGTCCGCGGCCTGAATATCGCAAAGCCTGCGCGAAGGGACCAGAGAGCTGTCGTTCGTTTCCAATGGGACATATTCCACGGAAGCGGCAATCCGGCTCAGGGACAGCGGCTGTATCTTGCCTACTGCCTTGTCCATGGGGATGGCAGGTATGCCGTTAGATTTTGTGCCGCAACCGCCGAGGCACAACAAGGCGGCGCTTGCCGCCAAGAAAAATAGCTGAGTCTTTTTCATGATGAAGTGAGTATATAAACAAATTTATTCGCAAAGATACACTTTCCAAATAATTCATAACTTATAACTCCGTTTATCAGCCCCTATACGCTAAGCCCTAATCTCTAATCCCTAAAGATTAATATTCATCTTTACGACAAAGGTGCGGGGAGCGCCCACGGCCATCGGACGGTAGCTGTATTCCTTGTTAAAAAGGTTGTTTATCATGAACTGGAAGCCGACGGCCTTCGTCGCCTTGACGCCGAAGCGGAAATCCACCGTGGCATAGTCGGTGTTGTGTTTGGTCCAATAGGAGGCAAGCGTCTCGCCGTTGACCGAACCGAAGAGGAGGGTTCGTACATAGTCCATCAGATCGGGCGAAGCTTTCGGGCGCTCGTCCAGCATGATGTAGTCGACGGCCAGTATCTTGCTCTTCCAGTCGATGTTCGTCCCCAGGGTCAGGCGTTTCCATTCGAAATCCAAGGTTGATTTGAAGGAATGTTTGGGCCGGTACTTGAGGTACTTGGAGTTGTTCGACTTCTCCTTCATCTGCAAGGGGTCGGTGTATTGGTTTTCCACCGCATTGCGCGCCTTGTAGTCGGCATCAAGCGGTTCGGTATAGGTATAGCCTATATTATAGGTGAGCCGGGCGGAGGGGTTGAACTTGTACATGCCGCTGGTAGAGATTTCCGCGCCGTAAATCACGGCTTTGGAAACATTGTGGAACTGGGCGCCTATGCCGAAGCTGTTGCCTTTCATAAGCATGGAAATGGCCTGCGGGAGGCTGTTTATCATCGTCAGGTCCGACTGGTCGAAGAGGCCGATTTGGAACTCTATCATATCGCGGTATTGCGTATAAAAGCCGTCCACGTCCAGCATGCCCATCAGGTTGCCTATTTTATAGCCCTGCATGAAGCCGGCCTCGGCATTATAGCCCCGCTCGGCTTTCAGGTCGTGGTTCGGGTAAACGGCAATGCCGCCGATGTCCTGGTAAAGGTATTTCTCTATGATGGAAGGGTAGCGATAGCCTTGGCCGAAGCTGGCGCGGAAATGGCTATACGGGGCCAGCTCGTAGTTCAAGCCTGCACGGATGACCGGCTTGAAGGGTACGTTGAGGCCGAAGACGTTACTCTCGGCTTCGCGGTAATGCGCGTCCACCCGGTAATATTCCGTGCGCAGGCCGGCCGAAATGTTCAGCTTCTTCCAAAGGCGCTGGTTGTATTGGGCGTACATGCCGACATTGTCGCTTTGGTGCGATTCGTCCATGGAACCCGAGAAATTGTTCGTATGCTCGTAAGTCAACCCGGCCGTGATGGCGCCGTCTATGCCTTTCCATTTCTTGTTGAACTGGTAGTCGGCGTAATAATTGGTGCTATGGTCCAGTTTCTTAACGGGTGCCTGCTTGTTGTTCAGGGCGTCGGAGAGCCAGGGAATCAAATCGGAGGGCAGCTTCCCGTTGGCCAGCGCGCCGATGTCCTTGGGCAGGCCGTTCTTCATCACCCAGGCAATCAGGTCGCAATAGTCGGCCGTCCCCGCATTGGGGAAGATTTGCTTGAGGGAGGTCTGGGCGCCGTTGATTAAGCTGTTCAGGTCGTTGGAGAGGAGAAATTTCCCCACGCCCTGGATGAGGGGGTTCAAGACGGAGAGGTCGCCGCCGGCCATGGTCTGCAGCACCTGTGCGTCGGTGCCCATGTTGCCGAGGATGTCGAGGATGGAAGACGTCTGTGTGGGGCTGCCGATGGCGCTGTTGCTGTACAGGACACGACTCTTTATCTTGTGCGAGGTGTTGTTGTTGGGGTTCGTATAATTAAAAATCGGCTCCACGCGTACCATATTTTCCTGCCGGCCCATGTTGGCGAAGGCCGAGGGACGGTAGACTTCTGCGGGCGAACGCCAGATGAAGAAATCGCCGTATTCGTTGGAAAGAAAATTGACATTGGCGCCGTAATTCATCAGCTTGCCGTCGTGCATGGGCTGATGGTAGGTGATATTGCCCCCTACGCGGAAGCGCTTGTTAAAGCCTTGCTCTCGATAGCCCTCGTCGGTATAAAGGTTCAGGCCGCCGCTCAGGTCGAAATCTCCTACCCTTTGCGTATGCGAAAGTTCAAGACCCTCGTACATGGGGTTGCGCAAGCCGCTGAAGATGCTCTTCCGCAGCAGCGGCTCCACCGCATATTTGCCCGAACTCCAGAAGCTCTTGTCGCTCCACTGGTAGCTCGACTGGGCCGGGTCGCCGTAAATGCCGGTATAAAGGCTGATATTCGTTTTGGGAACCAGCCCGGGTCTGGCCGTGCGGACGTTGATGATGCCGTTCAGGGCCGAGGAGCCGTAGAGCACGGAAGAAGCGCCCTTGATGACTTCCACCTGCTCGACGTTTTCCATTGGGATGAGGTTCCAGTTGATTTCGCCGTTTTGGGGATTGAGGGCGCTGAGGCCGTCAATCAGCACCTGGCTGCGGGCACCCACGCCGTAGGTCCAGCCGCCGCCGCCGCGGATGGACGGCTGCTTGTCGACTACGTCGACACCGGGCAAGGTGCTCAGGGCGGCTGTCATGTCGGTAGGCGACTGCCGCTTGATGGCGTCCGACTTGAGGAGTTCCATGGAGACGGTGATGTCGCTCAACTTCTGCTCGTAACGGCCGGCCGTGACGACCACGTCGTCCAGCAATTTGGTCGCCTCCTTCATGTACACGTCTTGCGTCATCGTCTGGTCTTTGGCTATGACGATAGGCATGCGCACGTCGTCATAGCCCATATAACGGAAAACGAGGTACTGGCCGCCTGCGGGAAGCTTCAGCTCGTAAGCGCCGTTGGCATCGGCAATCGTGCCCTGCGTTCCCTTCACGTCATACGCGATCGTCGCGCCCGGCAAAGGCTCGCGTGTGGCCGCGTCATAGATATGTCCTTTGATAATCTGACCGCAAACGGGAAGGCTGGAAGCCAAGGTCAGGATAAGCATCACAAGTTTATTCTTCATATTTCTCATCTTTTCATTATTCAATTTTCCTAAGCCTCAAAACGGCTTATACAAAAACAGGCGGCAAAGGTACGAAATTAGTTCGTCAGTAGTTAGTAGTTAGGAGACAGGGGGCAGGAGAGGGCGGCTGCGGGACGTAAAAAAGGCAGCCGCATTCACCATGCTACTGCCTTTTTGGAGCCGAAGGCCGGACTCGAACCGGCGACCTACTCATTACGAATGAGTTGCTCTACCAACTGAGCTATTTCGGCGAATCGGATAGGAGCTTGTCGAGGAACTCGTCCAAATCTTTGTCCAAGTTTTTCAACAAGGGGTCGTCCATCCGCAAAGTGTCGTCGTCCAGAAAAAGAAGTTCTTCGATGACTGCGAAGTCTTCGTCGGCCAAACTGACCGAGAAAGGTTTCAGGAAACAAGGATGTTCGAAGGCATTCTTGGCGGCCAATGCCGAAAGCACGGGCTTCAGCGCAGCTACGACCTTTTTGTCGAAAGAGGCTTCCTCGCTGCCTACCCAGTCAAACACCACTACTTTCTCCAGCAAAGAATAGGCTTCGTCGAAGATTTGCAGTTCGCCGCTCTCGGCGTCTGCTTGGACATAGAGGTCGCTTGTCACGTTTGCTTCTTCGTTGTTTTCCGTCAATTTCTTGATGGCCGAAGCAAAAGCGTTTTCCAATACGGAGCGAACTTTTGCAGTGTTGGCACTCATGTCGTTTCTTGCTTTCCTTTTCTGAATTGCGCGGCAAAGGTAAGTATATTTTCAAAATAACAAAGTTTGCTCCTTTTATTTTTCCCAAGGATTGGAGGGAAGTCATCCGGCGTATGCGTGCATTCCCGTCAAGAAATAGTTCACGCCGAAATAGGTCATCAGGACAGTGGCGAAAGCCCAGACGGCGCCCCAGTTGAGGGCGCGCGGATTATCCCAGCCCTTGACTAAGCGGAGATGCAACACGAGGGCGTAGGCCACCAGGGTGATCAGCGCCCAGGTTTCTTTGGGGTCCCAGCTCCAGTAGCTGCCCCAGGATTCGTTGGCCCAGACGGCGCCGAGGAA
>JAISGW010000083.1 GCA_031262895.1 Tannerella sp.
GCTCATGCAAAGGTGCTTGTGCTCGCCGAAAATTTTCTTGAACGTCAGGTCGTTCTTCGGGTCCAAATATTTAACCATAGCGTTTCTATTTATTATTCGTTTAAGATGCAGGACAAAGATAATAAAAGGGTGGAGAGCGGAGAGTGAAGAGTGAAGTTGGGCGTGGCCTTCCTTTCCCAGGTTTTGCTTGACGAAAGGAAGCAAGCGTGGACAAAAAAAGTTTTTCCATGCTTGTATCACTTTGTCATACGTATTCATATTCAGCTGTTTAGGTATGACAGAAGGTTTCGTCACCGCACTTGTTCCCGACCACCGGTGCGAACGACCACCAATGATTGAAAGGGCCGGCGGCAAGACAAGGTCTCGCGGAGAAATTTCAACGTCTTGCGGAGAAATCTTAACGTCTTGAGGCGAAATTTCAACGTCCCGTGGCGACGGGACAACGTCTTGCGACCACGAAGCCTTATGTTGTTTTAATAGAGTCCGAAGTTTTCAAAAATAAGTTCCAGATTTTCGAAAAAAACATAGGACTTTTGGCCGCTAAAAGTTCCATGTTTTCGCGCAAACTCCCAGCTTTTTTGTAGCAGGAAAGTACGGCAGTCAGGGCTGCCCGGAACAAGCCGGTGACGAAAGCCTTTGTCACCGGTATCACGCTGTGAAACACCGGCTTGCGGCTGGTGACGAAACAGGGAAAAAACAATGGGACCCCTCGTTTGGAGCCTAAGCAGCCCTTCTTTTTGCGGGAAAAATACAGTGCCCACGGTGGTAGACCGAACGGTACAACATGGCAGATAGAGATATTATCGTGAAGGAGGAACGGGAACTAATCCCGTTCCTCCTTCACGATATCTTAGGCAGCCGGTTCAATGAAGGGCGGCCAGAGCTTTCTTGAGGCGGGCGAAGGCTTCGACGAGGTTCTCGTCGGAAGTGGCGTAAGAGAGGCGGATGCAGTTGGGTGCGCCGAAAGCGGCTCCCCCGACGGTGGCCACGTGGGCCGTCTCTAAGAGATACATCGCCAGGTCGGCGGCGTTCTCCACCTTGCGGCCCTCGGCACTTTTGCCGAAATAGGCGTCACATTCGGGGAAAAGGTAGAACGCACCTTCCGGGACATTGGCCTTCAGGCCGGGTATCTCGCCGCAGAGCTCGACGACCAGGTCGCGCCGGCGTTGGAAAGCCTTGCGCATCTCTTCCACACAGTCTTGCGGGCCGGCAAAGGCAGCCACGGCAGCCTTCTGCGAGATGGAAGACGGGCCGGAGGTGTATTGCCCCTGCAATTTGCTGCAAGCTTTGGCTATCCATTCGGGAGCGGCGAGGAAGCCGATGCGCCAGCCCGTCATGGCGTAGGCTTTCGATACGCCGTTGACCACGACCACGCGGTCGCGTATCTCGGGAAACTGGGCAATGCTCTCGTGGCGGCCCACGTAATTGATGTGCTCATAGATTTCGTCGGCCAATACGATGATGTTGGGATGCCGGGCCAGTACTGCGGCCAGGCCGCGCAATTCCTCGCGACTGTAAACGCTGCCCGTGGGGTTGGAAGGCGAGCAGAGGATGAGCGCCCGCGTACGCGGCGTGATGGCGGCTTCCAATTGGACAGGCGTGATTTTGAAATCCTGCTCAATGCCGGCGCTGACGACCACGTTCTTGCCTTCGGCCAACTTGACCATCTCCACGTAGCTGACCCAGTAGGGGGCCGGCACGATAACCTCGTCGCCGGGATTGACGATGCACAGCAGGGCATTGCATACGGATTGCTTGGCGCCGTTGGAGACGACTATCTGGGCGGGCGTGTACTCCAGCCCGTTGTCCCTTTTGAGTTTCTCGACGATGGCTTTGCGCAGGTCAGGGTAGCCGCTCACGGGCGAATAGAAGGAAAAGTTATCGTCGATGGCCTTGCGGGCGGCGGCTTTGATGTGGTCGGGCGTGAAGAAATCGGGTTCGCCCACGCTGAGGTTGATGACGTCAACGCCCTGGGCTTTCAGTTCGCTGCTCCTTTGCGACATGGCCAAGGTCTCCGAGGGGGAAAGCTTGGCGATACGTGTTGATACTTGCTGTGATGACATGGATTGCTTTTATTTTCTTATTTGACATTATGCAGGATGTGCCCCATGCGTTCCTTTTTGGTTTTCATGTAAAAGGCGTTGTAGGGGTTGGGTGTGATTTCTATGGGGACGTTTTCCACCACTTCGAGGCCGTAGGCTTCGAGGCCTACGCGCTTGACGGGGTTGTTGCTCATCAGGCGCATCTTATGCACGCCGAGGTGGCGGAGTATCTGGGCGCCCACGCCGTAGTCGCGTTCGTCGGCGCGATGCCCCAGGTGCAGGTTGGCGTCGACGGTGTCGTAGCCGTTTTCTTGCAGCTTATAGGCTTTTATTTTGTCCATGAGTCCTATGCCGCGGCCTTCCTGATTAAGGTAGACGATGACGCCCTTGCCTTCCTTTTCGATGCGGCGCATGGCCGTATGCAGTTGCTCGCCGCATTCGCAGCGCAGGGAGCCGAAGATGTCGCCCGTGGCGCAGGAGGAATGCACCCGCACTAAGATGGCCTCGTCTTTGGCGAAGCTGCCCTTTATCAGGGCGATGTGCACCAGTCCGTTGCTCTTCTGCCGGAAGGGGATGAGATGAAAGTGCCCGTATTCGGTGGGCAGGTCCACTTCCTCGCCCTTGTCGACGATGGATTCCTCGCGCAGGCGGTAGGCAATCAGGTCGCGGATGGAAATGATTTTGATGCCGAAGTGTGCGGAGACCTTCATCAGGTCGGGCAGCCTTGCCATGGTGCCGTCTTCCTTGATGATTTCAATCAGGGCGCCGGCGGGGTAAAGGCCGGCCAGCCTGGCCAGGTCGACGGCCGCCTCGGTATGTCCGGCACGGCGCAGCACGCCGCGGGAGCGGGCGCGCAGTGGGCTGATGTGCCCGGGGCGCCCCAGGTCGGAGGGCTTCGTCGCCGGGTCGGCCAGGGCGAGGATGGTCTGTGCCCGGTCGAACATGGAGACGCCCGTGGTGCAGCCGCCGCCGAGCTTGTCGACGGTCACGGTGAAGGGCGTCTCGTGGGAAGAGGTGTTGTTGGCCACCTGCATGTCTAATTCCAGTTCCTCGCAACGTTCCTCGGTGATGGGGGCGCAGAGCAGGCCGCGCCCGTTCGTAAGCATGAAGTTGATTTTCTCGGGCGTCACCTTTTCGGCCGCCACGATGAAGTCGCCCTCGTTTTCCCGGTCCTCGTCGTCCACGACAATCAGGAATTTGCCTTCACGGAAGTCGGTAATGGCTTCCTCTATGCTGTTCAGTTTTATTTCAGTCTTTTCCATTTGTTCCTTGTTTATGTTCTTTAATGATGTCGACCAGTTCCTCGCTGACCTTGCCGACCTGGCGGATGTCCTGCCCCAGCAGCTTCCGGCGGTAGACGGCCACCAAGTAGATGGGAAGCCCGAAAGGCAGGAAGATGCCTAAGGCGATATGTCCACGATGGCTGATGCGTTTGTCAAGGGGCTGGTATCCGCCGATGACGGGATAGTCCATCAGCTTGTTCAAGACCAATATCTGGTCGGAGTTCGACAGCTCTTCGACCAAGGCCTCCATCTCGTTGACGACCTGCTCGGCTGCCTCGTCCTTACCGCCATTGCGCCAAAAGGCCGGATAGCCTATCCAGCGCTTGTGCTTGTCCAAGTAGGCCTTAGTCCCGGCGACGAGGTTTTCGAGGCGCGGCAGTATCTTCCCGTAGTCAGGTTCGTAGATGATGACTTCCTTGCGTTCCACCTTTCGGGAGGAACGCTTGCCTATCAGGTTCTTCAGGACGTTGAGGTAAGTGTCCGCGTCAAGGATGCCGGTGTCGTTGACCGCCTTGTAAGTGAAGAAGGCGCCTAAGGCGGCCAGCACGAAGGAGCTGAGCCACATGCCTTCCCAGACGGCCCACACCGCGTCGCGGGCCATCTTGCTGCCTATGTTGTTGATGATGTAATAGAAGATGAAGATGAGCACCGAGAGTACGACGGGCGTTCCCAGGCCGCCCTTGCGGATGATGGCACCCAGCGGGGCACCGATGAAGAAGAAGGCCAAGCAGGCAAAGGCGATGGCGAATTTGGAATGCCATTCCATTTCATGCCGGCGCATCTTCTGCGCCTCGGCGCCTATGGAGGCGCCTTTGAACAGGAAGTCCGCCCGGGCGTTCTCTATCGAGCTTTTCACCCGGTTCAGCAGGGCCAAGCGTCGGGAGGGCGGCTGCGCCAGGTAAAGACTGTCGAAATCGACTCGGCGGTTCTCCTCCTTCAAGCCCTTTCCGGCCTTGGCGGTCGAGTCGGGCACCTTCCTTTCCTCGAAAATCCTGCGCTTGCGGGTAGGTGCTATGCTGTAGGGGAAGCTGCGGCGGTAGGAAGAAGCGTAAATGGCGGCGGCGTTCTGGGCCTCTATGCTGTCTAAGCGCACCGAAACGGAATCAACGAAATGCTGGAGGCTGTGCAGATTCTTCCCTATGTATTGGTTTTGGAAGAAAGACTCGTCGGTGCGGCTGAAATTGGCGTTGAAGTCGATGAGTATCTCTTTCGTGTTGAAAGTTTCCCGCCGGTAAGGCACGGCCTCTTTCACCTGGGCCGAAGTGCGCTGGTTCTTCAGGTTCTGGAAGGCTTCCCCTTTGTATAGGGAAAGCACTAAGAACATCTTGTCGTCCGACATCTTCAGCCGTCCGGAGTCGGCCATGATGACCATGGCGTTGTTGAAGCCCGAAGAATAGTCGTAAATCATCACGTCTTTCAGCAGCCCCGTCTTTTCCTTGTGCCGCACGAAGACGTTGTAGCCCTTGATTTCATTGTAAAAGGCACCCTCGGGGATGTCTAACTCAGGCGATTTCTGGCGCATGGAGTAGACCAGCGTCCAGAGCTTGACCTGCGAATAGGGCAGCACGATGTTCTGGTAATAAAAGATGCCCACGCTTAGGGCGAAGACCAGCACGATGAGGGGCGACATGATGCGCATCAGCGAGATGCCGGCCGCCTTCATGGCCAGCAGCTCAAAGCGCTCGCCCAGATTGCCGAAAGTCATCAACGAGGCCAGCAGGATGCCCAGTG